>JBFYNB010000005.1:0-39276 GCA_041304605.1 Methanomassiliicoccales archaeon | reverse complement strand
CCTTCCGTTCAAACGGTGGTCCTGGGAGAAGCGGCTGGCGAAGACGTTCAGGGCGGAATCGAACCGCCCCAGGTACATCTCCAGGTCCACCGCGCCATCCTGGACGTGCTTGGGCACGCCATCCGATGCCAGATCGTCCATGACCTTGCCGTTCAGGAACAGGGCGTGGGTCGAACGGAACTTCCTGGTCCAGTTGATCCTGTCCAATAGTGAACGCAGCTCCTCCCCGTCCCCGGTGAAAGCGCCCCGGTGGGCGGTCATCAGACCGTCCCTCTTGACCTTCCAGTTGGCCAGCGAGGACTGGTAATCGTCCACCGCCCGGACCATGAACTTGGCCTCGTCGTAGGTGAGCTGGCGTCCGGATATGGCGCGCAGGATCTTCATGTCCTGGCGGAAACCCCCGTTCAGGAAGCGCAGCGATCCGGCGTACTGCACCTCGAAGCGGTAACGGAACGTTCTTCCGTCCAGGTCCAGGATGTCCCGGGAGCCCATGCCCAGCAATCCCTTCTCCTTCATCGACAGGTCCTGGTAGGCCGCCAGGCCATCGTCGGTCATGGTCACCAGGGAATCAAGGTCCCCTTCCAGCCATTCCCTGCGGACCACCGGTCGCTCCGCCATTTCCCGGTAGAGCTGCCTCAGCCGCCTCACGTCCGGAAGGGAATCCATGGCCGGAAGTTCGAGAGCGGAGGTCCAGGACGGGATCACCGCCCAAAGCTTCTGGCGGGCCTCTATCAAAGCGGACAGCTCCTCCTGCACCTTGGACTGCAGCCGGTCGCTCCACTCGGTGACGAGCGCTCCGGACCAAGGGTGGGCTGGATCGCGGAACGCGACGGTCATCTGCGACAGCCTCACGACCATCCCCTCCATCCGTCCCAGACGGTCCTCGTCCACTTCCAGCACCGCGGGAAGCTTGAAATTGATGTCCTTGGCCTCGCTGAGCGCGGCGTACTGCCCGATCATCCTGTACACGTCAGTGCCGAGGCGTCCGCGGGGAGCGTGCATGCCCTTCACGTAATCGTTAAGCTCCTGTCGGACGGCGGCGAGGTCCCGGACCTCGGTCACCGTTCCCTGGGTCCGGCCCTGGTTCTCCAGGCTGGCCGCTATCTCCTTGATTATGTCGGCCCGGTTCTTCTTGGGGTCATGGAGTTCCAAGCAGCGGTCGCCCAGCCCGCACTTCTCCAGGTTCCCTTGGACAACGTCCAGGGCGGCCATCTTCTGCGAGACGAAGAGCACGCGTTTACCGTTGGCCATGAGCTCGGCGATCATGTTGGTGATGGTCTGGCTCTTGCCTGTTCCGGGCGGCCCCTGCAGGACGAAGCTGACGCCGGCCAGGGCGGCCTGCACTGCCTCCTGCTGGCTGGAGTCGGCGTCCAGCACCTGGAACGAGTCCTCGGGCCTAAGCTTGGCGTCGTACTCCTGCGGTCTCGGCATGCCCGAGGGCTCGGGGGGAAGCGCCGCCGGGTCCCCGGCCAACGCTCGGATCACCGGCTGCGACGACAGGGAAGGAAGTCCCTGGTCCAGGTCGGAGTACATCAGCAGTTTGGAGAAGTGGAAAAGGGCGAGATGACAAGACGCGTTCACTTGCCAGCCGGAGCTGGGCGGGATCGCTTTCCGGATCTCTTCGAACGCCGCCGGCAGATCGAAGCCGTTGTCCAGGTCGAACTCCGGAAGCTTGAGGCGATAATCGAGCTCCAATCTTTTACGAAGGGTGGGGTTGAAGACCGAGTCCTCGTCCAGGGGCTGCAGCCGGTAGGGGGAGAACGAGTTCTGCCTCTCCAGCGCCACTGGCACCAGGAACAGAGGTGATTCGTTGAACTCCTCGCAACCCTCCTCCTTCCAGAGCAGCGAGCCGACCGCCACGTAAAGGATGTTCACCCCGTGGTCGCTGCGATAGGTGCGGGACTTGGAGCGCAGATTGTAAAGAACGCGGTCCACCGGCTGCTCGGGGACCTGGGCGCTCACCAGCATCCGTCCGGTGCCCATCTCCTCCTGCCCCTCATGTTCGGAAATTACGGTGTACTGCCGTCCCTGGTCCAATTCTCGGTACAGAGTGGCGGCGTCCGGCAGGGCGATGGTCAGCACGGAGGCCTTGTGCTTGCGGAACCTGACGAGCGGGTTTCTGTTCGACACGTCCAGCAGTTTGCCCTTCCACACCTCGGCCTTCCTGGAAACCAACTGCTCCGCGTCGTTCATCTCTATCCCAGCAAGTCAGGGATTGCCAGTTATTAAATGATTTTACGTTCGCATTTTTTCGTAAAAAACGTCTAGGCCAACCTATTTAATCCCCCCTTTTAATGGGGTTGCAAGTGACCTTATGAAAGAGGACGCCTACTGGATCCGGGACCAGGTGCAGAAGCACAACAAGTGGTTCGAGGAATCGATCCCCATGATCGCCTCCGAGAACCTGATGAGCCCATTGGCCAAGGAAATGATGATATCTGACTTCCACGACCGCTACGCCGAGGGACTTCCCGGCAAGCGCTATTACAACGGCAACATCTACGTGGACCAGGTCGAGATAAAATGCCTCGAGCTGGCCCAGCGCATATTCAAGTGCCAGTTCGCCGACGTCCGCCCGATCTCGGGAACGGTCGCCAACATGGCCGCGCTCATGGCCCTGATACAGCCTGGCGAGACCATGACCTGTACCTCGCTCGATCACGGCGCGCACATATCCACCGCCAAGTTCGGGGCGGTCGGTTTCAGGGGCGTCAACACCGCCACGTACCCGTTCGACACCCACGACATGGTGATCGACGTGGACGGAGCGGCCAAGCTCATCCGTGAGGTCAAGCCGAAGGTCGTTCAGTTCGGCCTTTCCGTTTTCCTGTTCCCCGCTCCTATTAAGGAGCTGAAGGATGTGGCGGCCGAGGTCAACGCTCCGATATGGTACGACGGCGCGCACGTTCTCGGTCTTATCGCCGGCGGCAAGTTCCAGGACCCCCTGCACGAGGGCGCCAACGTTCTGACCGCCTCCACGCACAAGACCTTCCCCGGCCCGAACCACGGCTTGGTCCTCGGAAACGATCTGTCCGAAGAGCTGGGCAAGAAGCTGAACTCGGCCGTGTTCCCGGGCGTTACGTCCAGCCACCACCTGCACGCCATGGCCGCTCTGGCCGTGACGATGGCCGAGTGGGAGATATACGGCGAGAAGTACGCCGCCCAGGTCTGCAAGAACGCCAAGGCGCTTGGACAGGCATTGCACGAGCTGGGCATCGAGGTGCTCTGCTCCCACAAGGGCTTCACCGAGAGCCACACCATCGCTGTGAACGTAGCGCCTTACGGAGGCGGGGCCGAAGCGGCCAACCTCATGGAGAAGGCCAACATGATCGCCAACAAGAACATGCTGCCTGGCGACAAGTCCTCCGTGAAGCCTTCCGGCATACGCCTGGGCTCGCAGGAGATGACCCGGGTCGGGATGAAGGAGAGCGAGATGAAGGAAGTGGCCGCTCTCATCCACCGCGTGGTGGTCAAGAAGGAATCGCCCGAGGTGGTCAAGAAGGACGTCATGGCCCTCAAGCGCAACTTCACCAAGGTGCGCTACTGCCTGCACGAGGGCGAGGAAGGGTACGCCTACCACAAGCTGGTCTGAGCTCCCCAAACCCCTTTAAAAATCACTTTCTCATCTTTTCCAGCATCTCGCAGGCCATGCACCGTTCGTTCAGGGTCGGTTCGCCGCAGGCGCACTCTCTCAGCGTGGCTTGCGGGAAGCCGTCCTTCATCAGTGGGCGCAGCCGATCGTAGGAGCCTAGAATGGAATGCCTGGTGCCCGGGTGCTTGTATTCCATATCGTCCACGATCTTGCGGTACTCGTTGCGCAGGGCGTGCACCGCGTACGGGCATTCCGCGTCGGAAAAAGGAAGATCGGAAAGCATGGCGTACAGAAACGTCTCCTTCTCCGGTATGGTGCGCAGCGGCTGGATCCGTGGCACCAGACCAGGCTGCACCCGTTCGTGGGGCCCCAGGCGCGCGAGGCGCTCTACGTCCCCACGCATGAAGTTCATCAGTATCGACTGGGCCATGTCGTCCAGGTTGTGGCCTAGCGCCAGATAGTCAACGCCCAGCTCCTTGGCCTTGAGGTTGAGGCAGCGCCGGCGGAAGACGCCGCAATAAGTGCACGCCTCTCTCTCGTCCGTCCGGCGGACCATGCCGTCCAGGTCCATCTCCGCCACTTCATCGAAGGTCACGATCACGTGCTCGATGCCCAGTAGCTCGCAGAGCTCCCGGACCTTCGGAACGGTCTGGGCGCGATATCCCTCTACGCCCTCGTCGACGGTTATGGCCGTCAAGCGCACGTTCTTCCGGCAGCCGAGGATCTCGTGCAAAAGGAAAAGCGCCGTCTGGCTGTCCTTGCCGCCCGATGCGCCAACGGCGATGTGCGCCTCTCCTTCCAGCTTGAGCTGCGAGCGCACCTCCCTCTTCACCCTCCTCTCCACGTACTCGAGAAGGTGCGAACGGCAGAGGTGCGATCCGTTGTACCGCACGTACGTCACGGCCGGGGCGGAGCACTTGGAGCAGCGCATCGCTCAGCTCACGCCGGGCGGAGTAATAAATGTTGGTCCTCACATTCGGCGGTCCCCAGGAAACCTTTTAAGGACGATACATCTTTGAAGTGGACGGAGACCATGCAGGAGATTTGGACCGAGAAGTACCGTCCGCACAAGCTGTCGGACGTGGTTGGCCAGAAGGACATTGTGGAGAGGCTGTCCTCTTACGTTCGGTCCGGGAACCTGCCGCACCTGATGTTCGCCGGTCCGGCCGGCACCGGCAAGACCACTTCCGCTTTGGCCATGGCCAGGGAGATGTACGGGGAGACCTGGCGGAACAACTTCATCGAGCTGAACGCTTCTGACGAGAGAGGGATCGACGTGGTCCGCGGGAAGATCAAGGAGTTCGCCCGCACCGCTCCCATCGGCGGAGCGGATTTCAAGATAATCTTCCTGGACGAGGCCGACGCTCTGACCCAGGACGCCCAGGCGGCCTTACGCCGAACCATGGAAAGGTTCAGCCGCAACTGCCGGTTCGTGCTCTCCTGCAACTATTCGTCAAAGATCATCGAGCCCATCCAGTCCCGTTGCGCCATATTCCGCTTCCGCCCGGTCAAGGCCGAGGACATCAAGCACCACCTCCAGGTCGTGGCCAAGAAGGAAGGCGTGAAGATCGATGACGAGGCGTTGGACGCCATCGTCCACGTGGGCGAAGGGGACATGCGCAAATCGATCAACTCCCTTCAGGTCGCCGCGACCATCGGCAAGGACGTCACCATCGACGTGGTCTATCAGGCAACTGGCAACGCCAGGCCGGACGAGGTGGTGGATATGGTGAACACCGCGCTGGCCGGGGACTTCTCCGGCGCCCGGGCGAAACTGGACGAGATGATGATCACCTACGGGCTGAGCGGGGAGGACATCATAAAGCAGGTCCACCGCTCCTTCTACGATCTGGACATCCCTGACCGGGAGAAGATCCGTTTGATCGATAGGACGGGCGAGATAGAGTTCCGCATCGTCGAGGGAAGCAACGAGCGCATACAGTTGGAGGCGCTCCTGGCCTACCTGGCGCTGGTCGAGAAGGAATGAGCATTGCCAACCTATTTATATCGGCTTCTTATTTCAAGGCCGGAGGAGTCAAATGGCACGTTTCAAGGAAGCTGACGATAGGCTGCTGAACAAGAAGATCTGTCTCAGCTGCTATGCCCGTAACGCCGTCAAGGCCACCAGGTGCCGCAAGTGCGGATACACCTCGCTGCGCCTGAAGGCCAAAGAGAGCCGCAAGGCTTAAACCACAATCACAAACCTCTTCTTCACTATCATTATCCCCAGATTAATTCCAGGGGATAGGATTTTTAATCACCTGAGCATATGACCCAATGTCCGTAGAGTTGGGGGAATTCTGATCAAGAAGATTTTGGTCGTGGACGACAACGCCGCAATCCTGGAGATCGTCTCCGAACTGATCTCTGCCGCGGGTTACCAGCCCATGACCGCCACCGGGGGCCGGGATTGCCTGAGCAAGATCCAGGCGGAACGGCCGGACCTGGTTCTTCTGGACATCAACATGCCGGACATGGACGGCTGGTCGGTTCTCCGGACCCTGAAGGAAAAGGGTCTGGCGGAGAACACCAAGATCATGATGCTCACCGCCACCACCGAGATAGGCACCGATATTTTCGGATTGCAGGACGTGGTGTCCGGTTACATACGGAAACCGTTCAACAACGACGAGCTCGCTATGCGTCTGCGAGAGATGCTTGGCGATCAGCCGCAGGCCAAAGAGGAGCCGAAAACGGAAAAGGACCGCAAGGGCCTGCGCTCCCTTCTGCGCAAGAAGGAGGAGGAGAGCGGCATGGAGGTGGCCCGCAGCAGCGCCAAGGTCTACGAGCTGCGCCGCGGCTTCAGCTATCTGGTCAAGGAAACGAAGCCGAACAAGTCCTTCGAGATATTCGTGGACCAGGTAACTCACAACATCCAGGGGCTATGCGTCACCCGCCAACATCCTACGATAATACGCAAGGAATGGGGACTGGAGAAGACCCCCATAATCTGGCTGAGCAACCAGCTGGGCAAGGTTTACGTAAATCCATCCAACATCGGGATTCTTAGCGATACCATCATCCGCTTCGTGGAGAAGAGCGGCGATGGCGTGATCCTCATAGACGGCATCGAGTTCCTCATCGTGAACAACGATTTCGACAAGGTGCTGAGAATGGTCCACCACGTGACCGAGGCGGTGATGGAGAACCGCTCCCGCCTCATCGTGTCCATAGACCCGCGCACGCTGGAGACCAGGGAGCTGGCGCTACTGGAGCGCAACATGGAGATCATAGACGCTGATGAGGCCAAGCGTCAATGACGTTCGGAGCTTGAGACAATGTCAGAACTAACAATTACCAGGGTTTGGAGCAGAGAGGTATTGGATTCCAGGGGCAATCCCACCGTGGAGGCCCAGGTGGAGACCGACGCCGTGATGGTCACGGCCATCGCGCCCTCCGGGGCGTCCACCGGTACGTTCGAAGCGCTGGAGCTGAGGGACGGCGACGCCAGGTACGGCGGGAAAGGCGTTCAAAAGGCGGTGCGCAACGTCCGCGAGATCATCTCCCCCAAGCTGAAGGGAATGGACGTCTCCGACCTGAAGGCCATCGATGCGGCCATGATCGAACTCGACGGCACGGATAACATGGGCAAGCTAGGCGGGAACGCCACCACCGCCGTGTCCTACGCCGCGGCCAAGGCCGGGGCGATACTGAAGGGAGTGGAGCTCCACGAGCATCTCGGCTCCACAAGCAAGGTGCTTCCCGTGCCCTGCATGAACGTCATAAACGGCGGAAAGCACGCCGGCAGCAACCTAAAGATCCAGGAGTTCATGATCGTGCCCTGTGGTGTCCCGAACTTCACCGAGTCCCTTCGCGTTGGGGCGGAAGTATACCAATCCCTGAAGCAGGTCCTGAAGAAGAGCATGGGGGCCATGTCCATAAACGTCGGGGACGAGGGCGGGTTCGCCCCGGCCTTCGACACCAGCCGTCAGGCCATGGACGTTCTGCTGAAGGCCATCGAAGCTGCCGGTTACTCTCCAGGCAAGGAGGTCTACCTTGCGATGGACGCCGCGGCCAGTGAGTTCTACTTGAAAGGCGTCTACGAACTGGACGGAAAGAAGATGTCGTCCGGTGAGATCGTAGACTTCTACGTTTCCCTGAGCAAGGACTATCCGCTCATAAGCCTGGAGGATCCGGTGCACGAGGACGGCTTCGCGGACATGGCCGAGCTGACCGCCAAGGTCGGCGGGAAGTTGCAGCTGGTCGGTGACGACCTGTTCGTCACCAACCCCCAGAGGCTCCGCACGGGCATAGATGCCAAGGCCGGCAATGCCATGCTGCTCAAGGTCAACCAGATCGGAACGATCTCCGAAGCGATGCGCGCGGCGAAGATATGCTTCGACCACAGCTACAACGTCATGGTCAGCCACCGTTCCGGAGAGTCGGAGGACACCACCATGGCCGATATCGCCGTGGCTTTGGAATGCGGTCAGATCAAGAGCGGGGCCCCGGCTCGCACGGAGCGCACGGCCAAGTACAACCGTCTGCTGCGCATCGAGGAGAACCTGGGGAGCAAGGCCAAGTTCAAGGGTCGCGGGGCCTTCCTCTGAAGAGGTTCATGCTTGCGAAACTCGATGACAAAAAGTTCAGGTGATGACATGGGCAGGTTCTTCTCCGCCGAGCACGAGGATATCCACAAGGGTCTGACGACCGACGTTTACTTCCAGCGCACCGAGGCCATACTCAGGGCCAAGGGGCTTCTGGACACCGACACCCGTTCCGAGTTCACGGTCGCCACGCTTCCGGACGCCTGGCCCTGGGCGGTGCTCTGCGGGACGGAGGAAGTGGTCCGCATCCTGGAAGGCAGGAACGTCGATCTTTACGCTTTGCCGGAGGGGACCGTGTTCACCCCCCGCAGCAAGAAGGGGATCAAGCTTCCAGTAGGGACCATAGACGGAGCGTACGGCGAGTATTGCTCGCTGGAGACGCCCGCTCTAGGCTTCATGTGCTACGCGAGCGGCGTGGCCACCATGTCCGCCCGCTGCAAAAAGGCGGCCGGCGGCCTTCCGGTGATATCCTTCGGCGTGAGGCGCATGCACCCGGCCATGGCCCCGGTGATAGACCGTTCCTCGTACATCGGAGGATGCGACGGGGTTTCCTCGCTCAAAGGGGCGGAACTGGTCGGTCGTCCGGCGAGCGGTACGATGCCGCACGCCCTGGTCATCATGATGGGCGATCAGCGCGAGGCGTTCAAGGCCTACGGGGAGATCATCGATCCTACCGTGCCACGGGTAGCCTTGACGGACACGTTCTTCGACGAGAAGATAGAGGCCTTGATGGCGGCCGAGGAGATGCCCGGGTTGCGCTCGGTGCGCCTCGATACCCCTGGGTCCCGCCGGGGCAACATGACCGACATCGTCCGCGAGGTCCGCTGGGAATTGGACCTGCACGGCTACAAGGATGTCGGGGTCTTCGTCTCCGGTGGTCTGGACGAATCGAAGGTCAAGGAGCTGGCGGCCGCCGGCGCGAGCGGTTTCGGTGTCGGGACGTCGATAAGCAACGCTCCCACCATCGATTTCGCCATGGACATCGTGGAGAAGGGCGGAAAACCGATCGCCAAGCGCGGCAAGTTCGCCGGGCGCAAGTACGTGTTCCGCTGCCCTGAATGCCTGGAGTTCGAGGTCACCCTGGACCGGGACCATCCTCCGGTGTGCTCTTGTGGAAAGGAGATGCGCTGGGCGGAGGTCAAGGTCATTGAGAAAGGGAAGCGTTTGGTGCCCGAGGAGCCCGCGGAAGAGATCCGTCGCCGCGTCCTGAGGCAGCTGGACAAGATCGACATCTGAGGTGCCTACATGCAAGAGGAGGTCATCACCGAGCTAGAGATGCTGCACGACTATCAGTTCAACATCAGCTTTGACGATGAAGGGCTGGCGGACGTACGCTCCGACGAGCCTGTTCCGGTCGGCAGCGGGGAATTTCCCAACGCCACCCGCTACCTTTCGGCGGCCGTAGGCAACTGCCTGTGCGCTTCACTGGCCTTCTGTCTGCGCAAGGCGCGGTCCGAGCCGATATCCATCAAGGCCCGCGTACGTACCGTGCTGGGCCGCAACGACAAAGGGCGGCTGAGGGTGCAGAGCATGCAGGTCACGATATACCCGGAGGTCGAAGACCCGGCGAAGCTGGAACGATGCCTTCCTCTGTTCGAGGACTTCTGCACGGTGAGCGCCGCCGTGCGCGAGGGCTTTGACATCCAAGTGTCAGTGGAATCGCCAAAAAGTGAGCAAAGATAATCTAGCGGAAGGTCATTCCCACCACTCATGCTCGATGAAAAGGACCGGGCCATACTGAACGAGCTGGAGAAGGACTCCAGGCGCAGCACCAAGTCCATCGCCAAGGACCTCAACATCCCCCGGGCCACGGTACACGAGCGCATCCGCCGCATGATGGAGCGCGGCATAATCAAAGGATTCACCGTGGTCCCGGACTTTGGCAAACTGGGCGAGCCGGTCACCGCCTTCATTCTCGTTTCGTTCCTGCCTAACAACAACCAGTCCCAGAGAGAGCTGGCCGACAAGATCAGCCGTTTGGATGGCGTGCACGAGGTGCACCTCATCTCCGGGGAACATGACATCCTGCTCAAGGTCCGCGGGGAGTCCATGGAACGCATCGGCGATCTGGTGATAGACAAGATACGGCAGATGGACGGCGTTGGAAGGACGCTCACCTGCACCTGCTTCGCCACAGTAAAGGACGAGTAGCGCGTTTTCCACAGAAACAGGGGCAATTATCACTTTTTTGAGGTGAGACCGGCAACCGTTTTTATATGAAAAAACTTGACTGCTCATTATCTTACTGGATAGCATAAAAAAGCGTAAAGGACGTTAAGGAAATCTTTAAAATATCTCAGTGCCTTAGGCATTTCCGTTCAGAAAATTGCGAGGGGTCACGTCTTCCGTCCAGTAACTTGTGGGCTGCTGGTAGAGGGGGCAGCATGCTCTGAATAGGAATGAGTTTATTGCTTAATGGTCAATTAGCGCAAGCTACGCTCAGGTCGGACGGTGAGGAGATGCGTCCTCACCTGGAGGTGCACCTCAGGGAAAGGACCCTGGTGCTGCCATGTCTGTCCGGTGAGGAGCAGAGTCATTGCCCCTCCCTTTTCGGCGATTGGCACGGCGCCACCGTGCTCTGCTCCTGCGGCTCTCTGGTTCAGCTCGATCAGGCGGCGGTGCATCGCCGGCGCACGCTCGGCAAGCCCGTGGAGTGCCATCACTGCCGGAACAGGCGCGTGGCCATGGAGAAAGAGGAGCTGGACCTCGAGTTCTTCGATCGCGAGGGGGAGTAATCCTCTTCCGTCACCGGTCATCGCAACGGACAAGTTTCTTATACCCCGCCCTGGATTGATTTTTTCCATCCTGAGGTTTGCATATGGACATGATAATAATCGCCGGCTTCCTGGGCAGCGGGAAGACGACGCTCATACTGAACACCGTGGGCCAGATCACTGAACGCACCGGCAATAAGGTAGCTATGATCGTCAACGATTTCGGCAACATCGGGATCGACGGCAAGGTCATGGAGAAGTACGGCCTGAAGGTCCAGGAGCTTCCCCGCGGCTGCATCTGCTGCACGCTTGGTCCTAGCTTCCTGGACACCGTGCGTACCATTCACGACAAGTTCCAGCCGGACCTGGTGATCGTGGAGCCCTCCGGCATCGCCGACCCGGACGCCATACTGGCCACCATGGGCCATTATCAGGGAAGGCCGTTGGGAAAGATAACCACGGTCATACTGCTGGACGCGGTGCGCTTCCCCCTTTTGGTACAAGCGATGAAGATCCCGATGACCAAGCAGCTGCACTCCGCGGACATGGTGCTCCTCACTAAATCGGACGAGGTCGACGAATCTCGCCTCAGGGACATGGAGAAGTTCGTGAAGGGCGTCATCGGTGACAAGCCGGTAATCCCTGTTTCCAGCACCAGCGGGCATAATTTGGATGTATTCGTTGACCGATTAGTGGGAGCATGATAACCGAGGACTTCGCGGCTTACGCCGCCCGGCTGCGGATCGGATTCTCATCATCCATTCCGGCGGATCAGTTGCAGGCCATGCTGGAATCCTTCATGAGCGGTCTGGCGATGGACTGCCTGGAGGCTGGCACCAGGCTCATCGGGCACATAAAATGCCTGGTGGAGACCGGCGACGAGATCATCGCCTGCAGCGTGACCGACCATGATGCCAGGGTTCGCTGCCGCGGCAAGTTCGATACCTCCCGTTCTGAAGTGGACCTCATCGTCAACGTGCTCCAGTACGGTCTGATGAAGAAGGACCTGGTGCGCATCGTGGCCGCCTGCGGAAAGCGGAGCTTCGTCTCTCACGTTTCGATGTCCATAGAGGACCTGGAGATCGAGAAGAAGGAGCTTATTCAGCTGGGCTGACCTTCTTCTTGACCGCGGGTTTCTTGGCGGCCGTCTTCTTCACGGTCTTTTTCACCGTCTTCTTGACCGGCTCGCCAGTTCCCGGCTCGTCCTTCTTGGCGGCCGTCTTCTTCACGGTCTTTTTCACCGTCTTCTTGACCGGCTCGCCGGTCTCCGTGCCCTCGTCCTCCGCTTTCTTGGCCGCGGCCTTCTTGGTGGCCGTCTTCTTCACGGTCTTCTTGGCCGCTTTCTTGACGGTCTTCTTGGGCTCCTCGCCCTCCTTCTTGGCCTTGGACCTCTTGCTGGTCGGGCAATCCATGTTGGCGCAGAACTGCCATCCGCCCCGTCCCAGCACCTTCAGCGTGGGAGCTCCGCACTCCGGGCACTTCTCGCCCAGGAACTCCAGGGTGCCGAACTGCGGCAAAGGATAGGTGCGCTTGCACTCCGGATATCCGGAGCAGCCGATGAAGCGCTTTCCGGCCCGGGAGTAAAGGACTCGAAGTTCCTTGCCGCATTCCGGACAGACCCCGGCCGATTCTTTTCCTTGGTTGGACTTGCAATCGGGATCGATGCATTGCAGCTTGACCGGTGATCCGCGGCGAATCACCTTGACGATCGGGAGTCCACAGGCCTCGCACTTCTCTTCGGAAGGCTGGACCAGGGCGCCGCCTGGCTTGGGATAGGTGACGTCGCAGTCCGGATATCCGGAGCAGCCGATGAACTCGCTCCCCTTGCGGGAGCGGACGATGCGCAGGTCCTTGCCGCACTTCGGACAGGTGCCGATGAACCGCTGCTCCTGCAGCGCGTTCCTTATCTCCTCCCCTATCTCGTTGCGCTGCTTGGTCATGACCTCCACTATGTCCAGGAGCATGGCCTGGGATTCTTGTACCACTTCGACCAGCGAGGACTCGCCGTTGGCGATGGAGTCCATGTCCTTTTCCAGCGTAGCCGTCATACGGCTCTCGGTGACGATCTTGGCGTGCTTCTCCAATGCGTTGACGACCGCCAGTCCAGCTAACGTGGGCACCAGGTCGTTGCCGTTCACGTACTTCCGGTCGTAAAGCTTCTGGATTATGTCATGCCTGGTGGACTTTGTCCCAAGTCCCAGCTTCTCCATCTCCTGGAGCAGCGAACCCTGTGAGTAACGGGAAGGCGGCCTGGTCTCCTTCTTGTCGTTGCGCACTTCCTTGATATCGACGATATCGCCGGTCCTGAGCTCCGGCAGCAGGACCTCGCTGACCCTCCAATATGGATAGTACTTGCGCCAGCCCGGAGAGAGCATGCGATATCCTTCGGCACGGAACGGTTCCCCGCCCAGCTCCAGGTCGCACCTGGCGGATTCGGATCTGGCGGACGGGGCCAGGGTGGCCAGGAAGCGCCTTACCACCAGTTCGTAGAGCGTCCACTTGGCGCCCTTCAGCTCCTTCTTGGTGGCCGCCTCCGTCGGATAGATAGGCGGATGGTCGGTGGTCTCCACGCGGCCCCTGGAAGGCCGGATGTGCTCCTGCGACAGCACTTCCGCGGCCTCCTTGCCCAGGTCGGACTTCTTGAGCTTCTCCAGGATGTTCTTCAGGCCCAGTGAGCGCGGGTAGACGGTGTTGTCCGTCCTTGGATATGATATGTAACCGGCGGTGTACAGGTCCTCGGCGATCTTCATGGCCAGCGATGGGGACAGTCCAAGCTTGTTGGCCTCGCTGAGCATGGTGGTGGTGTTGAACGGGGCGGGTGGATACTCGTCCTTCTCCTTGCGCTCCATTCCCATGACCTTGCCCTTGCCGCAATCGGCCCGCTTGCGCACGGCGTCCGCCTTCGCCTCGTCCTTGAACGGGTTCGCCAGATGGTCCCCGGAGAACTCCTGGTCTTTTTCCAGGCGGGCGACGACGGTCCAGTACGGCTCGGGAACGAACTCGGTGATCTCCTTGTGCCTTTCCACTATCAGCGTGAGAGTGGGGCTCTGCACCCTTCCCACGGAGAGGAAGTTGTTGCCCATCTGCCCGCTCGCCAATGAGATGAATCTGGTGAGCACGGCCCCCCAGGCCAGGTCGATGACCTGCCTGGTCTCGGCCGATTCCGCCAACCGGTGGTCAGGGTCGGTCAGCTCCTTGAAGGCGCCTTCTATCTCGTACTTGGTAAGAGCGCTGAAGCGCACCCTTCGAACGGACCGGGGCGGTTTCTCCAGAAGCGAGACGGTCTCCAGACCGATGAGCTCTCCTTCCCGGTCAAAGTCGGTGGCAATGATCACCTCATCGCACTCCGCGGAAAGCTCGCTCAGCGTGTGCAGTATGTTGAGGGCGGTGACCCTCTTGGCCGGGTGGGCCTTGACCAGGTCCACCGGGTCGACCTTCGACCAGTCGTTGAACTCCGGGGGATAGTCCAGCTCGATGATGTGACCGCGCAGGCCCACCACGAAGAACTCGTCCCCGTCCCTCTCGAAATTGAATACCTGAACCCCGCGAACGCTCTTCCGCTTGGCAGTACCGTCAGAAAGGATGGTAGCCACACGCGCCGCGGCATTGGACTTCTCGGAGATGACCAGTCTCTTCATCAGGGGGCATCAAGAGTTAACATTTAAAAAGGTTATCTGCCCCTGCAGCGAACGTAGCGGCACCTCAATGTTCGTGAATGTGCGTGCGCATCGATTCCTCGCCCAGGCTGACTGGGGTGCGATGCAGGGTGCGGTGGGTGACGCCTTTTACGCTGCCTAGTTCGTCAGACAATTGTCTGACCTCCTTTACGGTGCCGTTCACGATGAGAACTTCCAGGCACTGCTCGATGTCCAAGTGAACGTGGATCGAGGAGAGGATGTGCTGATGGTGCTCGTGCTGTATCTCCATCAGACGTTCTTTGACGCCTCCCTTGTGGTGGCTGTAGAACAGGGTGATGGTGCCGAAGACCACGGCGTTCTCGTCCTCCTTGAGGATCTCCTTGGCCAGGGTGCTGCGGATAAGGTCTCTTATGGCCTCGGAACGGGTGATGTAACCTTTCCGGTCGATGAGCTTGTCGAAATCCTCTAAAAGGTCTGGCTCTAGAGAGACGCCTATCCTGGTGACGTTGTCCATATGCTCCGCTTGGTATTATCCTAATGATTATTAATGCTATTCAGCCATGCGAGAAGGGATAGCAGGGAGCGGGCAGAACTGAATCTCGACACCAGCGGAGATGAGCTTCTTAGAACATTGACCGAAGGCCTTGAACGTCTATCAAAGGAAAGGACGGCGGTACTCTTCTCCGGCGGTCTGGACAGTTCTCTGTTGACCGCATTGGCAAAGCCCATCTGCGAACTCCGCCTTTACACGGTGGGATATCCCGGTTCCCACGACCTCGAGGCCGGCAGAAAAGGCGCCGAGGAGCTCGGGCTTCTCTGGGAACACATCCTTCTGAACGACGATATCCTGCGCAAGGCGATCGCTCACCTGAGGGACCAAGTTGGCGTTGCAGACCCGGTCACCATCTCCTTCGAGGTGCCTCTGTACGTGGTATGCAGGAAAGTAACGGAAAAGGTTCTGCTGAGCGGGCAGGGAGCGGACGAGCTGTTCGGGGGGTACGCTCGTTACTCGTCCATGTCCCCCGCGGAGCTGGGCGAGGCGCGGATCGCGGATGTCAAGCGTCTTCTCTTCGAGGGATACCTCAGGGAAGTGCGCATGGCGCAGTTTTTCGGCAAGATGCTGGCGTGTCCGTATCTCGATCCCAGGGTGATCGAGGCTGGCTTGTCCATACCACCTGAGGAACTGTTCGGGGAGATGGGCAACAAGCAACCGCTCCGTCGCATCGCCCAGGGCATGGGACTGAGCGCGGCCAAGGCGCCCAAGAAGGCCGCCCAGTACGGCAGCGGGGTCATGAAGGCCATGAAGCGCATGGCCGCCGCCCAGGGTATGGAACTGGGAAGGTGGGTAGCAGAGGTGAAAGGATGAGCCGCGCTCTGCAGAACGATCTGCAATGGCTCTATTCGCTGGAGAGCACGGGCATCAAGCTTGGTTTGTCCAACGTCCGTTCATTGTTAAAAAAGCTGGGGGATCCGCAGGACCGCTTCGGCACGGTCCACGTCGCAGGCTCCAACGGCAAGGGTTCGGTTTCGGCCATGGGCGCGTCGATATTGCGAAGCGCCGGCTTCCGCACCGGTCTCTATACATCCCCCCACCTGGTCCGGTTCACGGAAAGGATGACCGTGGACGGAAAGGAGATGTCCGAAGAACGTCTAGCAAGGTACGTTTCGGAGATGCGCGAGCTATCCGAGTCCGATCCTTTCCCGAGGCCCCTGACCTTCTTCGAGATCACCACCGCCTTGGCGTTCCTCCATTTCAGCGACAGCAAGGTGGAGGAGGCCATGGTCGAGGTGGGCATGGGCGGCCGGCTGGACGCCACGAACGTCATACGTCCTCGCTGCAGTGTGATCACCCCCATAAGCGTGGAGCACAAGGCGTACCTGGGAGACACGCTGAGCAAGATAGCCTACGAGAAGGCGTCGATCATCAAGGACGGCGTTCCAGTGGTCTGTTCACCTCAAACCCCGGAAGCGATGCGAGTGATATCCTGGATGGCCCAAAGCAAGGCCTCCAACGTCAGATACTTGGGAAGGGACTTCCAGGCCGAGTGCGTCGGCCAGGACCTGGAAGGGGTCACGGTTCGGTTGAACGCACTGGGGGCAGAGGTTAAATTGGGATTGCTAGGGCGATACCAGTGCCAGAACGCGGCGGTGGCCGCGGAGATGGCCTTGGAGGTTAGTAAGAACATCCCCGTCCCCAGGGACAGCATCATCGAGGGGCTTTCCAAGGCCAGGTGGCCAGGAAGGCTGGACGTCGTCAGGCGTTCTCCAATGACCGTTCTGGACGTCACGCACACTCCGGAAGGGGCGAGGGCGGTGGCCTCTGAACTCACCGTCTTCCCAGGAAGCCCGAGGATAATGGTGGTCGGGATGCTGAGGGACAAGGACGTCCGGAGCGCCATGGCCATTCTAGCTCCGCTTTTCGATCGCGTCGTCTGCACCAGCCCGTCGTCGCCTCGGGCGTTCTCCCCGCAGGAGATGCTGGAGGCCGCGCTCCCGTTCAACCGAAACGCCCTTGCCGTGGACGGGGTCGGGAAAGCGATAGACGCCGCGGAAGAGATGGCGGGAAAGGACGGGTTCATTTTCGTCAGCGGTTCTCTCTATACGATCGGCGAAGCGATGCAGCATCTGGGGGTCTTCCATGGACCTTAGGTGGCTCTTGACCAGTATGCGAGGTTCGATCAAGGGGATGGCCTTCCCGGGGCTGATAGACGAGGAGGACACCTGGTGGGAGAAGGACCCCTTCCACGTCCTGGTGGCGACGGTGCTCTCCCAGAGGACCAGGGACATGAACACCTATCACGCCTCGTCGGACCTGTTCCGCCGTTTCAACACCCCGGAGGAGATGGCCGCTGCGGACATCGGGGAGCTGGAATCACTGGTCCGTCCGGTCGGCTTCTACCGGGCGAAGGCGAAGGCGATCAAGGAGATCGCCCGGCTGGTGGTGGAGAACGGGGGCGTGCCTAAGGACATAGACGAGATGACCAAATGGCCCATGGTCGGTCGGAAAACAGCCAACTGCGTCATGACCTACGCGTTCAAGGAGCCGGCGATATGTGTGGATACGCACGTGCACCGCATCAGCAACCGCCTGGGCATCGTGGAATGCTCCACGCCCGACGAGACGGAGATGGCCTTGCGAAAGGTGTTCCCGAGAACGCTGTGGTGCGAGATCAACGGAACGATGGTCCGCTTCGGGCAGAAGATATGCCTTCCCCGCAACCCCAAATGCTCCCAATGCCCGCTGAAGGACGAATGCGCCTATCCCGACAAGAAATGATTCAGGTGCGCAGCGTCTCGTCGATCTTCTTGGACATCTCCTTCTCCAGCTGGATCTCGGCTTCCCACTGGTCGAGGCCGTCCAAGGTCTCCTTCAAGACCCGCAGGCAATCGATGCATATCCACTTCTGGCCGACAGGCCTCATAGGGCGTTTCTTGTAGCCGACGGCTCCGCAGAGAGCACAGGCGTGCATCTCCTTGGTGCGGTGCTCCGCGTAAGCCTCCATCTTCTTGCCCTCGATGATGGACTCCATCGCATCGTTGCGCGGAACTTCCTCTGGCATGGTCAACGGACTTCGTATTTCCCTAGGGCTATATCTAGGTTCCTTACGGCCAGCCTTCCTTCGTTATCTCTGCCGGACGGGAGGCATTCAATTAATATGGGTTGATGGATTGGCCTAAACGATGCACGAAGTTTCCATCATGGCCGGCATCGTGGAGAGCGTCCTCAAGGAGCTGGAGAAGCACGATGTTCTCCGGGTGGAAGAGGTGCAGCTTACATTGGGGGAGCTGACCTTCCTTGGCGAAGAGCAATTGCAGTTCGCCTACGATGTCATGACCAAGGAGACGGCGCTGGAAGGCTCCACCCTGGTCATAGTGCCCGAGGAGACGGAACTGCAATGCCTGTCCTGCGGTTATCTAGGCAAGGCGGACAAGGTCGGCGAGGAGTTCCACATGGCCATGCCATCCCTGACCTGTCCGAAGTGCAAGGGAAAGGTAAAGGTGCTCAAGGGACAATCGTGCAGGGTGACTTCCATGAAGGTGGTGCAGGAATGAAGGACCTAAGATACCGGGACGAGGCGACGGCCAACAAGATCATGGCCAAGCTGAGGGAGATGGACCAGGAGCTGCGCTTCATGCACGTCTGCGGCACGCATCAGGACACCCTGGTCAAGTTCGGCCTGGAGAAGATGCTGACCGAGGTCGGCGTAACCATCGGCCAGGGTCCCGGCTGCCCAGTATGCGTCACAACCACCAGGGAGGTCGTGGAGGCGATAACGTTGGCCAGGGCCGGCGCGACCATAACCGTCTTCGGGGACATGATGGCCGTTCCCACCCCCATCGGATCGTTGGCGGAGGTCAAGGCCGAAGGCGCCGACGTGCGCGTGGTGTATTCCGTGGAGGACGCCCTGCGGATGAGCGCCGATGTGGAGAAGATGGTCTTCATGGCCATAGGGTTCGAGACCACCAGCCCGTCCACGGCCTATGCTCTTCTGCACGGTCCGCCCAAGAACTTCAGCGTGCTGAGCTGCCACCGGCTGCTTCCTCCCGCTCTGAAGGCATTGTTCGCCATGGGCGAGGTGCGCATAGACGGACTTATTCAGCCCGGGCACGTGGCCACCATCACCGGGATGGACATCTTCAAGGATTTCTCCGGACCCAAGGGCGTTCCGCAGGTCGTGACCGGCTTCGAACCTCTGGACCTGCTCATGGGCGTGTACATGCTGGCCAGGCAGGTCAAGGAAGGGCGGAGCGAGGTGGAGAACGAGTATCCCCGCGTGGTTCGTCCGGAAGGTAACCCGAAGGCCCGGGAAATGCTGGCCAAGGCCTTCAAGGCCGAGGATCGGGCCTGGAGGGGATTCCCGGTGCTTCCGCTCAGCGCCTTGGAGGTTTCCGACCAGCTGCAGGACCACAATGCCCGCCTGGTCTACGAGAACGTTCTCAAGGACGCCCCGAAGGTCAAGGAGGACATGGGCGGCTGCCGCTGCGGCGAGGTGCTCAGGGGGATCATCCGTTCAGAGGAATGCCCGGCGTTCGGCAGGGGCTGTTCTCCGAAGAGGCCGATGGGGCCTTGCATGGTGAGCCGCGAAGGGAGCTGCAACATCAGCTATCGGTATAGGGAGTGAAAGGCAGGTCATTTATCCGCAGTCGCTTGAACATGAACATGGAGATGGCCAGTATCCATGCTCCGAGCGCGTAGACCACCACGACCTCGACCAGATGGTGCTTGACCAATCCCAGGCCGATCGCTATCAGGCTAGATACGCTGAACACCACCGTGGCCAGGGTGGCGGCGAAGGCCCATCTCGCTTTGTTCCAGTACATGTACATCGGGATGGACAGCACCAGCAGCCCCGTGACGGTAAGCACGAAGAAGGCCCAGGCCAAGGTGTCGTGCAGGGCCCGCTGCTCCATGGTGAAGACGCCAAGCAGGAACAGGCAGGTGCAGCCCGCCACCAGGATGGCCACGGACATCTTGCCTAGCAAGCTCCAGTAGAGGAACCTCAAGAGGGATAGCGAGAAAGCAACGCCCATGGCCCCCATGATTATCACCGAGAGATTGAAAAGCCAGGTATGCGGCTCGGTCGTTCCCAGTTCGCTCATGAGGTCCAGCCCGAATCGCCAATCCGGGTGAACCAGCAGGGAGGCGCTGAAGAGAACCTGAAAGAACACCACGCCGATCATGCCGGCGGATGCCCCGATCAAAGCCAACCGCTCCCGGTCCATGTCATCCGATGAACGTTAGGGTTTATGTATCCTTCACCGCGCCGCAAGTTCTCGCAGGAACGAGGTATTATTTTTTTAGGTGTATTCACTACCCAGAACGGGGAAGCATACCATGTACGCTGTCGAGGTAAAGGATCTGGTTAAGAGCTACGGAACCTTCCAGGCGGTCAAGGGCATCTCCTTCCACGTGAAGGAGGGTGAGGTCTTCGGTCTCATCGGTCCGAACGGAGCGGGCAAGACCACCACCCTGCGCATCCTGGCCACATTGCTGGAGGTCACCAGCGGGAACATCCAGGTCCAGGGGATAGATCTTAGGGAAAGGCCCGATCAGGTCCGCCGGGTCATCAGCTACCTGCCGGAGGACGCCGGGGCCTACAAGCACCTCCGGGGACGGGAGTACCTCAAGTTCATCGCCCAGTTCTTCGCCGAAGGCAAGGAGGCCGAGGCGCTGGTGGCCAGGGGACTGGAGATCGCCAACCTGGGCGAGAGGATCGACGACAAGGTCGACACCTACAGCAAGGGAATGGCCCGGCGTCTGCTGGTGGCCCGGGCTTTGATGATCAAACCGAAACTGGCCATCCTCGACGAGCTGACGTCCGGTCTGGATGTCCTTAACGCTCAGGAAATACGCAGAACGGTCAAGAGCTTCGCCGCGCAGGGCACGACCATGCTGCTGTCCTCGCACAACATGCTGGAGGTCGAGCTGCTCTGCGACCGCATCGCCCTCATCAACGACGGCATGATCGTGGCCGAGGGTACGCCATCCGAGCTCAAGCAGAGGTACGAAGCGCAGAACATCGAGGAAGTGTTCGTCAGGGTGGTGAGGAAATGAACAACTTATCCAAGATAATCAGGAAAGAGGTCAAGGAGCTTCTCACTCCGGCGACCATCGTTCCGATCATCATCATCGCCATACTCTTCGGCTCTCTCGGTGGGGTGTTCGGTGGCGTCGAGGAGCAATTGGAGGAACCGCCAATTATTGCTGTGATCAACCAGGACGGCGGCTACCTCTCGCTCGTCGCCATGGCCGTGTTCAACGCCACTTCCGAAATCGTTTACGAAGGTGATGATGTCCAGGAGGCGCTGAACGTGCTGGACGATACGAATGGAGTTTCGCTGTTCGTGATCCCGAGCAACTTCACCTCGGACATAGAGAACGATACGCGAGGGACGATCGAGATATTCTGGGTCATGAAAGGCGCCGGGATCATGGATTCGGTTCCTGGTGCGGCGGCCGACGCCAACCTGATGTACGTCGATCAGGCCATCTCGACCGCTCTGATCTCGGGCAACATGAGCGATAACGCCTCTCTCATCCTGAACCCGACCCAGTACTATGAGACGACGCTGTTCAAGGGCAAGGAGATGGCCGGGATCTCCCCAATAGCCATCTCCAGCGTGATGTCCTCCCAATCTTTCATAATGCCCTTGATCGTCCTGATGGTGATCATCTATGCAGGCAGCATAGTGATATCGTCCATGGGGTCAGAAAAGGAGAACAAGACCCTAGAGACCCTGCTCACGATGCCCATCAGTAGAACATCCATCGTCTTCGGCAAGCTCGTCGGAGCCGCGATAGTAGGATTGCTGATGGCCGTCATCTACATGTTCGGAATGAGCTTCTACTTCAGTTCGCTCATGGGTTCCAGCTCGATCGACCTGGCGGAGTTCGGGCTTACGCTGAACGTACTGGACTACGTCCTGGTGGGCATGTCGCTCTTCGCCTCGTTGGTGTTCGCCCTGGCCCTGTGCATGATCCTAGGCATATTCACCAAGAACTACAAGGCGGCCCAGACCATGACCATGCCCGTCACGTTCCTGGCGATCATACCCATGTTCGTGACCATGTTCACGGACGTCGACACGCTGCCGATGGTGGCCAAGGTGCTGGTCCTGGCGATACCGTTCTCGCACCCCATGATCGCCATGCGCTCCCTGATGTTCGACGACTACGCACTGGTGCTTGGCGGAATTGCGTACACCACGGCCGTGGCGCTGCTGGCGATGTTCATTGCGGTGACCCTGTTCAAGAAGGATATCCTGCTCACGGGCAAGGTGTCCAACTCGGATAAGACCAGCCGCTACCCGATCATCGCGCTGATGCAGAAGATGGCGAAAAAGCGCAGGTGAACAAACCCCTTAACCCTCTTTCCTATTTTTTCAGTAGAAAAGACTAACCACAGGGCCAAGGATGAACTTCCCGCTCGATTTACTGCGCTTGGGCGTCCATCAGCACCGTTGCCTCGAGGCTCCCCACAATGTTGACCATGTGCAGACCACCTCTAGTCCATCTCAACAGTGCTCGCCGATGGCGCACTGACCTTTGGTGACCCACCAATTTCCTCGAACGAGCGTGTTCCAGTCTCATTGATGTCATCAGCTCCGATGATCACTTCCTCAGCAGGTCATCGGTCCTTTCCTTGGGGGTGATGACGCAAGCCGTCACGATCATGACGACCAATATGGAAATGGCCGATATCTTGGTTCGCCGATCGTCCATCTAGCGCCTCGCGCGTTCTGCATTATGTAAGAAGATACAATTAATGCCGAAGCGATGAAAAATGAAAGGAAGGGGTTTGACCGTTCGACGCTCACTTCCTGTTCCGGCGGAGGTATAGCAACACGATCGATAGCAGGACCACCACGACGATGATGACCAGCAGTACCAGCATCATGTCCAAGCCCGGGGCGTCGTCCGCGATCTCAGAGGCGCTTATTTCCTCCATGTCCAGGCCCGGGCCGCCGACGTTAATGGCCAGGTCCCTGGTTTCGATCCCATCTCCGCTGACGGTGATGGTATGCGTTCCCTGGGAGGCCATGATGACGAAATTACCCTGGGCGTCGGTCTGCACAGAAGTGCCGTTCTCCAAGGATACGGTGACATCCGCCAGTCCGTTACCCTCCGCGTTCACTATCCTTCCGGTCACCGGGACCAGGTCCGGCCAAGGGACCGCGGCCGATGCGGCATCGCTCAGCTCCCCCTCGCCGATGGCGTTCATCGCGCTGACCTTGTAGTGATAGCTGGAACCGGCGGCCACCGTCGCATCGACATAGGTGATCGACGTGCAGTTGCCTATCAGGACCACCGTGTCGGCCGAGGCGCCGCGATACACCAAATAGCCGGTGATGGGGCTATGGCCATCATCCGCGGGCGCGGTCCAGTTCAAGGTGACCTGGTCAGTGGTGGCCAGGGTCGTCAAAGAGGTCGGCGCTCCTGGCGCGGTCATAATGGTGGCGTTCAGGATGTTGGACATCGATGAGCTGCCAGCGGCGTTCACCGCCACCACCGCGAAATGGTACTGGGTTCCGATGGTCAGTCCGGTCACGTTGACCATCAAGGTCTCCGCAGGCAGGAAATTTCCGAACTGGTTCATGACAATGCTCAACCCATAGAACACATAGTACCCGGTCACCGGACTGAAACCGCTCGCTGCCGGAGCGGTCCAGCTCAGGGTCACGTTCAGACCATCAACGGTAGCCGAGGTAAGGGTCGGCGCACTTGGGACCGTGTACGGTACAGCGGTCAGATCGTTCGACATCACCGAGCTGCCGGCGGCGTTCAGGGCCTTGACGCCGAAGTGGTAGGTGGTGCCAGCGATCAGACCGGTGACCATCTCGTTCAGAACCGAGCCCTCAACGCTGCTGAACAGGGTCCAGGTGGCATTTTCCATTTCCATCCCGTAGTATATCTCGTAGCCGATAAGAGCGCTGAAACCATCTGATGTCGGAGCGGTCCAGGCTAGGGTCACGTTGAGATGGCCGGCCGTGACGCTGACCAGCTCGGGGGCGCCCGGAACCGTGATGGGGGTCGACTGCACCTCAGAGCTGTTCGGGCCGTATCCTATGGTGTTATGGGCGGATATCTTGAACGAATAGGATTGCCCGTTGGTCAGGCCAGTCACTTTGGCCGAGGTCCCTACGACATGCATGACGTCCACGCCGTCCTGATAGACGACATAGTGATCGACATCCGATCCACCATCGTTGGCCGGCGCGTTCCACGACAATGTGATGTTGGCGTCACCGGGTGCGGCGTGCAGATCGACAGGTGCCGCGGGAACGTCATATGGCGTTGCGGTCCTCTCGTTCGACATGACCGAGCTTCCATCGGCGTTCACCGCTCTGATCCCGAAATGATAGGTGGTCCCGCCATTGAGGCCGGTGACCGCCTGGTCAAACACCAGGTCATCCACGGTGTCGTACAAGGTCCAGGCAGTTCCTTCCGAGTAGAAGATCTGGTATCCAGTGATGGGGCCGGAGCCATTGTTGGCCGGGGCGGTCCAGGTAAGACATACATTTCGCAGTCCGGCCTCTGCCTGGGTGAGCGTAGGGCTTCCAGGATAAGGGTTCGGAATGGCGCTCACGGTCTCAGATGGTGAGGACGCTCCTACGCCATTGATCGCGGTGACATTGTACCAGTAGGTCTGTCCGTTGGTCAGACCATCATCGGTATAATTAAGACCGGTCGTGGAATCGATCAGGACGAACGGTCCATCAACATCGGTGGAGCGGCGGACCTCGTAACATGTTATGGTGCTGTTACCGTTGAACGAGGGGGCCTCCCAGGTCAGAGCGACCACGGTGTGGCCGGCCACGACCTGCAGGTCCTGCGGCGACCCTGGAACGGACAGGGCGGTGGTGTTCACTCCCTGCCAGGTGGGCGTGGTGAATCCCAATGAACCGTTCAGGTAATAGATCATCAGGCTGGAGTTGTGGTTGATTATCCAATTCAATCCCAAGGTCGGCCCCCATCCCAGGAAGGTCATCTCGGTCAGGTTGTGGCAATCGGCGAAACCGTAGTTGTTGATGACACGGACACTGCTGGGCATGATCACCGAAGTGAGGGCCGTACAATAGTAGAACGCCTGGGTACCGATCGTAGTGACGGTGCTGGGGACGGTGAAGGGCCCAGCGAGGGCCAATGGGTATTGGACCAGGGTGATCAGGGCCTTGTCGTACAGAACCCCGTCGATGCTGGCATAGTTAGGGTTGCTGGGGTCCACATCTATAGAGGCGAGCATGGAGCAGTTGTAGAACACCCCTGTCCCGATGGTGAGGACGCTGCTCGGTATGTTCAAGGACGGAAGGGCGCCGCAATGGCTGAAGGCATTGTTCGCGATGCTGGTGACCTTGTCCGTAATGGTTATCGAGGAGAGGGAGGTGCAGGTGGAGAAAGCCCCTATACCTATGCTGGTGAGGTCTTCGGGAAGGGTCAGCGAGGTCAGGGATGTGCAGGAATAGAAGGCCAAATTATTGATGGTGGTGACATTGTTGGGAATATCCACCGATGTGAGGGATATGCAATTGTAGAACAAAAAGTTCCCAATGCTCCGCACACCATCAGGAATTACCAACGAGCTTAGGCCAGTGCAATACTGGAACGTATAGTTCCCCAGGTTGGTGACATTGTTGGGAATGGTCAACGAGGAAAGGGCATAGCAATAGCCGAACGCATAATCTCCGATGTCGATGAGGTCCTGAGGAAGGTCGGCCGAAGCAAGTACGGAGCACTGACGGAAGGTATCATTGGCTATCGCGGTGATGCGGTCTGGAAGTGTGACCGAGGTCAATTTGACGCACGAACGGAACGCCGCATATTGGATGCTCTCCACGCTGTCGGAGATGCTCACGGAGGTCATCCCGGTGCAACTTTGGAAGGCCTTCGCCCCGATATCGGTGACCCCATCCGGTATGGTCACGGAGGTGATGAGGTTCTTACCATAGAACGCGCGGTATCCGATGGAGGTGACCGGCAACGCGGCGATGGTTCCAGGTATCACCACAGCCCCGCCCGGACCGGTGTACCCGGTTATCTCGACATGCGTTCCCCCGTCGATCAGCTGATAGACATAATCGCCGCTGGTCTCGGCGGAAACGGTCTCCGAAGTCATAAGGACCAATGTGGTCGACAGCAACATCGCGACCATTATCGCGCTCAACGCCCTAACAAATGATAGCTTCTTCATATGATGCGCACCTTCCAAATCACAACAGTTGCACTGCAGGAATAGGCTCCGTTAGATTATTATGCCTTATTTATAAGTTAATTAATAATAATCTATCCAATCAGACCTTTCAAGAGTTCCGGGCTGGAATGGTTCAAAGGCCTGGCATTTTACAGATTCCGTTCATCGACACCCTCGACATCGAAAAAGAACGGAACAGCACGGCCGCTCGGGCCGTTAGGGGGTTCGTGATGGCTCACTGCATGGATATGGGTGGGAGCTCGCGGTGGACTATCTCCACCTTCAGCTTCTTGTCCCCGACCCTGAGCGTCTTGAGCTCCATCAGCACTATTTTGGCGGAGTCCTTGTGGACCTCGAACTCGGTGCGGTCCTGGAGCACGTTCACGTTGCCTATGGCCAGTTCAGGGATCCTCATCTTGCGGTTGAGGAGCGCCAACAGGTCGGAGCGCTCCACCGGCTCGCCTTCCCCGGCGACCACCTTGAAGAGAACCATGCCGAACAGGTCCGCCTGGTCCTCGAAGTCCATCACCTTGCGGATGACGTCCTTGCGGCCGCTCTCCGGGACCTCTTCCTTGGATATCTCGGTGACCCCGAACTCGTTTATCTTCTTCAGAAGGTGAACTTCCTTGGAAGTGATGAAGGTGATGGCAATACCTTCCTTACCGGCCCGACCCGTTCGGCCGATGCGGTGCACGTATACTTCCGGGTCCTCCGGAATGTCGTAGTTGATGACGTGCGTGACGCCCTCGATGTCCAGTCCGCGAGCCGCTACGTCCGTGGCGATGAGGACGGCGGTCTTTCCCTCCCGGAACTCCTTCAGCACCTTCTCGCGCCTTGCCTGGGTCAGATCGCCGTGCAGCTCCCCCACTCGGTAGCCGTACGAGTCCAGCCTCTTGGACAGGATGTCCACCATGACCTTGGTCTGCACGAACACTATGGCCTTAGGCTTGTACGCGTCCAGTACGCGGCACAGGGCCCAGATCTTGTTCTTGCGCTCGATGTTGAAGTAGACCTGCTTCGTCGTCGGGAGCACTATCTGCTCCTCGCCTATCATAATGGTCTCCGGCTCGACCATATGCCGGGCAGCGATCTCCTTGATGGCCTCCGGGATGGTGGCGGAGAACAGCATGGTCTGCCTCTGCTTCTTGACCTTGGTAACGATGTACTCGATGTCCTCGATGAACCCCATGTCCAGCATGCGGTCCGCCTCGTCCAGGACCAGGACCTCGATCTCGTTGAGTGCGAGGGTTCCGCGGTGCAGGTGGTCTATCACCCGTCCAGGCGTTCCGACCACGATGTCCACGCCCTTGCGGAAGGCGTCGATCTGATCGTCTATGGATTTGCCGCCGTAGACCGGAAGCACGCGCACGTCGTCCATGTAGAAGGCCAGCTTCTTAAGCTCGTCCGAGACCTGCGACCCCAGCTCCCTGGTCGGAACCAGGATCAGGGCGAAAGGCTTGACCCCCTTGGTCAAGGACTCTAGGATAGGAATGCCGAAGGCGGCCGTCTTCCCGGTCCCGGTCTGGGCCTGGGCTATGACGTCCTTTCCCTTCATGGTAAGAGGTATCGTCTCCACCTGCACCGGGGTCGGCTCGACGAACCCCATGCGCTCGATGGCCTTCATGATCTCATCCCTGAGACCGAAATCTTGGAAACTAGGCATCTTCATCACTTCAGTTGCATGGGCATAGCCCTGCGGATATTAATCATTTGGAGTCCTTCTTCGGAAGCTTGGATTCCATGGCCTGCGCGATGGTCTGCAGCGTCTTCACGCGGGAGTAGTACTTGTCGTTGCTCTCCACGATGGTCCAGGGTGCGGTCTTGGTGCTGGTGCGGAACAGCATCTCGTCCACCGCCCGTCCGTAGAAGTCCCACTTGTCCCTGTTGCGCCAGTCGTCCTCGGTGATCTTCCACTGCTTCATCGGGTCCTTGTCGCGCTCTTGGAAGCGTTTCAATTGCTCGTCCTTGCCGATCTCCAGCCAGATCTTCACCAGGACCGCTCCGTTATCCACCAGCATCTCCTCGAAGGCGTTTATCTCCTTGTACGCCCTCTTCCACTCCTCGGTGGAGCACAACCCTTCGATTCGTTCCACGAGCACCCTTCCATACCAGGAGCGGTCAAATATGCGCATGTGACCGGCCGGGGGCAGCTTCTGGTAGAACCTCCAGAGATAGTGGTGCTCCTTCTCGTCCGCCGTGGGGACGCCGACCGGAACCACCTCGTATCCGCGGGGGTTCAGTTCAGCGGTGAGACGCTGTATCGCCCCGCCCTTGCCGGCGGCATCCCAGCCCTCGAAGACGACTATGGTCGGTATCCTGAGCCTGTTCAGTTCGCACTGCAGCATTTTTATACGGTTCTGCAGCTTCTCCAGCTTGACCTTGTACTCCTCCTGGATGAGCTTCTTCTTGAGGTCCACGGAACCGCGGGAGGAGTTGAACATCTGCCCTCCCTTGATGAGGGGGTTGCTGTCCATGTGGATCTGGTTCCTGCTCTCCATTTTCGAGAGCCCGTACTCCAACATGCGCACCGCGGTCGTCAGTATCTTGGCGGAGGCGAACTTCTGGTCCTCCGCCTCCACTATGGTCCATGGCGCATACTCCCGGTCGGTGCTCTCTATCATCTCTTCGATGAGCGGGACCATCTTCTCGTACTTGCGGAAGAACTCCACTTCGGCCGTGCTTATCGCGCACTGGTCCAGGTCCTTGTCCTTGTAGCTATCAAGGCGCTTCTTGTGCTCCTTCTTGCCGAGGTGCAGGAAGAACTTCATTATCAGATAGCCGTCATCGGAGAGCATCTCCTCGAACTCGGCTATCTCTCGCCATGCTAAACGGGCCGCGTCCTCCTTGCGCTCCGCTCTCGCCAAAGAGCGGAAGTACCAGGAACGGTCGAAGACGGCTATTCTACCTCTGGCAGGTATGCGGACCATGAACCGCCAGAGGAACGGCATCAACTTCTCGTCGTACCGCGGAGCGGTGATCGGATGTACAAGGAACCCTCGCGGATCCAGGGGAAGGATGAACTTGTTCACCACCTCGCTCATGCCCACCGTGTCCCAGCCCTCGAAGACCACGATGATCGGCATTCCGACATTGTGCGCACGCCTCTGCAGCTCGCCCAGGCGCTCCTTCAGTTCCGGCACGACCTTGTCGTACTCCCTCTGTTCAAGGCGCTTGCTCAGGTCGACGTGCTCGAACATGTCCTTTCACGGATGGCCATCCGGGATAGATAACGCTTGGCTTGGCGAAAGGCATATCTTCACCGAGGGCTTGACTAGGTACATGGGCAACCTGAACGTGGCGGCGGTAGGCGCCTTGGGATACGCCAAGGACCTCGGGAAAAAAGGCACCGTCAGCGACATCACCATCTACGACATGAAGAAAGGCCTGGACACCGTCAGCATACTGGAACCGGCGAAGTATCCGGACCGAATCAACTCGCTGTACTTCTGCGTGAACCTGGCGGAGATGGCCATTGTCGTGGTTGACGAGATAAACGCTGCGTTCGGAGAGACATTGCTCATGCTCGATTGCGCCAACGTCAAGCGCGGCGTGTTCATCCTGCGCAACTATCTCACCCCGGACCGCATCGCCCCGCTCATCAAGGACACCGTTCTCGTCAACTACACTTACATGCCGGACGATCCCATACAGCTCCGGGAGTTCCTGCTGGACGAGGCCACCAAGGTCAAGTCGCACGGTGAGGGAAAGGGCGTCATTCCCATCGACCACCACTTCAACGTGAAGGGCGTCGGCACGGTCGTACTCGGTTACGTCGCCAAGGGCGTGGTCAACCGCCATGACAACCTCAAGGTGCTGCCCACGGACCGTACGGCATTGGTTCGGTCCATCCAGAAGCACGACGACGATTTCGATGTCGCCTACAAGGGAGATCGCGTCGGGTTCGCCCTCAAGGGCGTAGAAGCAGAGGACCTGGACCGCGGTTACGTGCTGACCAACGACCCGGAGATGAAGGTGGTGTCAGAGCTCAACGTGAAACTCAACCTGGTGAAGTACTGGCAATCCCCGATAAAGGAGGGCATGGTCATGCACCTGGGCCACTGGATGCAGTTCCTGCCCTGCCGGGTGACGGCCGTCAGCGGCGAAGCCCGTACGCCGCAGGTGACCCTCACCCTGGAGAAGCCCCTGATCCACGGACCTGGCGACCGGGGGGTCATGCATTACCTCGAAGGGGGAAAGCTGCGCATCGTTGGCACGGTCGATCTCTAACCCATCCCGAAGGCCGCCCGGTGCAAAATGTCCGCGGTAGCGCTCAGCGCCCGGCCGGCGTCCTTCAGGTGATGGTACACCTCTCTTTTTTTCAGGACCATCATGTGGTCCGGCAGCAGGAACATCTCCTGCATGGCCAGGACGTACGTCTCCTCGATGCTCTGCTCCTCCTCCCGCATTTTCTTGATCAGGCGGTCGGTCCTTTCGAGCCCTTTTCCGAGGGCCTTCACCCCCTCCACCACCTCTCGAGTTCCGATGAGGAGGTGCTCGGCCATGTCCAGCATGCAGCGGTCCGGCTCCACGCCGAAGGCGTCCATCTCCATCAACGTCGTACGGGCGAAGTTCATGACCAGCTCGAGCTGCCTGGACATGGTGTAGATGTCCTGGCGGTCGAAAGGCGTTGAGAACGCTTCCCCCAGCTTCCGTTCCATGTCGTGGCGTAACTCGTCCGTAAGCTTGTCCAGCTCGATCAGCGAGCTCAGGTGGTGGTCCCTCTCGCCCTGCAACGCTGAAAGCAGCAGTTCCACGCCCTTTGCCGTGCTTTCGGCCTGCTGCACCAGCATGGCGTTGAAATCGTATTTCGGAGGGAACAACCCGTCCAGCAGACCCTTCTTCTCTTCCATCTCAGACCCCCAGCAAAGCTCTCATAACGAATACGATCACGACGGATAAAACCGCGGCGGCCGGTATGGTCATGAACCACGACACGACCAGGTCCTTGCCCACCCTCCAGTGCACTAGCCGGCGGTTCTCGGCCGAGCCGACCCCCATTACGCCTGCGGTCACCACCTGGGTGGACGACACCGGGGCGCCCAGGAAGGTGGCGAAGATCACCGTCAGGGACGAGTTGGTCTGGGCTATCAAAGCGTGCACCGGCCTTATCTTGAATATCTTGCGTCCGACGGTCCTCATTATGCGGTAACCTCCGCCCAACGTACCGAGGGCCATGGCCGCCGCGCAGGCCACCCTCACCCACAACGGTACGTCCAAATTGGACGATCCCATGGCCATCAGCAGGAGCGCCACCAGGGCCATCTGCTTCTGCGCGTCGTTCGCCCCGTGCGCCAGCGTCTGGATCCCGGTGGTGAACCACTGCAGCCTCTTCATGGGGCGATTGACGTTGACGGTGGCCTTGCGCAGGAAAAGTCTGGCCAGCTTCATCAGGATGAACGATCCGCCGAAGCCCAGCATCACCGAGGCTAACAAAAAGGCTATCACCTTGGCCACGCCCGTCAGGTGCCCGGCCAGCAGCTCGCTCCAGCCCCAGTTCACGCCAGTCAGCCCGTGGAAGGCGATCCCGACTCCGATGAGGCCGCCTATGAGCGCGTGCGTTGATGACGAAGGTATCCCGTAGTACCAGGTCACCACGTTCCAGACGTTCGCCGCGGCCACCGCGGAAAACACCGCCAGACCGACCGAGCCGATCTCGTTGGTCAGCACTCCCTGCAGCGTCAGCACCACGGCGCTGCCGCCGATGATGGCCCCAACGAAATTACTGGCGCCGGCCATCAGCAGAGCGCCTTTGACGGAGGCGGCTCCGGACGAAACTATGGTCGCCACGTCCGCCCCGGCGTCGTTATAGCCGTTGGTGAAGGCAAAGATCAGGGACAGCAATATCCCGAGCACCGCCACCAACGTCAGGGCGTCCATGTCACCCTAGCCAGCCCTTGCGGCGGAAGTACATCAGCATCACTCCGGACATGGTGGCCATGATCAGCAGCACCACCGGATACGCCAGCTCGTTGGTCAGCTCGGGCATGTACTTGAAGTTCATTCCGTAGAGCCCGACGATGAACGTCAAGGGAATGAATATGGTGGCGATGATGGTCAGCGTCTTCATGATCTCGTTCATGCGGTTGCTTACCGTGGACATGTAGACGTCCGTCAGCTCGGACAGCATGTCGGTGTACGTCTCCACCACATCCATGACCTGGATGGAGTGATCGTACACGTCCCGCAGATAGGTGTTGGTGTTCGGCGAGACCAGCTCGATGTCCTGGCGCATCATGGCCGCCACGACCTCCCTTATCGGCCAGATGGACTTTCGCAAAAAGAGCACCTCGCGCTTCAGGCGGTATATGTCGCTGAGCACGTCCTGCTCCGGTTCGTCCGAGAGCCTCTCCTCGATCTCCTCCACCAGGTCCCCGATCTTCTCCAGAGCGGGGAAATAATTGTCAACGACGGCGTCCAGCAGTGAATACACCAGATAGTCCGCCCCCGACTTCCGCAGGCGGCCCTTGTTACCCTTTATCCTTTCGCGGATGTTGTTGAAGACGTCGCCCTCCTTCTCCTGGAAGGTGAGGACGTAGTTCTTGCCCATGACGATGGAGAGCTGCTCGTAGGCGACCTCCTTGCCGTTGTCGCCCCGGTAGATCATCTTGGCCACAAGGTAGACGTACTTGTCGTACAGCTCCAGCTTGGGCCGCTGACCCATGTGCAGGATGTCCTCCATGACCAGGGGGTGCAGCCCGAAGATGTCGCCGACCTTCTTTATCTGCTCCACGTCGGCCAGGCCGGAAAAGTTCAGCCAGGTTATGCTCGGATTGTCCCGCAGGGTCATGCACTCTTCGAAGGTGATGCCCTTCTTCTCCATGACGTCCGCCTCGGTGTAGTCGATAACGGAAACGGATGTAGGTGATGGGCTTCCATCGCCGACATATATTACCGAGCCAGGCGGCATGCCGGCCTTCTTGGCGTGATGTTTCTTCATGAAACGGTTGCCTGACATCTCCATGGGCTCACTCTCTCGGTTTGAACTTGAGCGAGGCGGAATTGATGCAGTAACGGAGCCCGGTAGGCTTCGGGCCGTCCTCGAACACGTGGCCCAGATGCCCGCCGCAATCCGGGCACAAGACCTCCGTACGGACCATCCCATGGCTCACGTCCCGCTGCTCCTCCACCTCTCCGGCGGGCCGGGCGAAGCTGGGCCATCCGCATCCCGAGTCGAACTTGTCGTCCGAGACGAAAAGCTCCTTGCCGCAGCCGGCGCAAACGTACGTGCCAGCATCCCTGGTCTTGTAATGCTTGCCGGTGAACGGCGCCTCCGTGCCCTTCTTACGAAGGACGCGGTACTGTTCGGGACCTAGCTCCTTTTTCCACTCCTCCTCGGTCTTCTCCACCTTGCGCCCCATGTGATCCCATCATATATGCTCGGCCGTCCTTATTTCAATTGCTGCCTGGCCAAGTTTCTTATTGCCTGTGGTCATTTTCTACCCTCATGCCCGACGATTACGAACATTTCCGTGAGGTGCAGTACCTTCGTACCTGGTGGTATCTGCTGCTGGCGCTGCTGCCGGCCGGCCTGATCTACTGGGGGGCGATACAGCAGCTCTATTTCGACGTACCGTGGGGCAACAACCCGGGCTCGGACGGGCTGATGTGGTTCCTGCTGGTGGTGTTCGGACTATTGTTCCCGGCGTTCCTGCTGACCATTCGCATGGAAACCACTGTCACGGACACGATCAACATCCGTTACTTTCCGATAATGAACAGGCCAAGGCGGATCGCCAGGCAGGATATAGTCACGTACAGCGTAGTTCATTACAGTCCCATATCCGAGTACGGCGGCTGGGGGATCAAGGGGACCTCAGGCCACCGCGCCTACAACGTCTCGGGGAACCGCGGGGTGCGCATAACCTTCGTTAACGGGAACACCGTGCTCATCGGTTCGCAGAGGCCGGAACAGCTCTACACGGCGATAACGGCGATGATCAGGACCGGGTCCGCCCGCATCATGGGCTGATCATTCTCTCTTCTCCGGGCCGGGGACGACGCGCACGGCGATCTCGTTGTGCCGCATGAAGCTCGGTGTGAACGGTGAGTTGTAGCGCATGAGGAACGGCCGCCCGTCCATGACGTAGTCGGCCTCCTTCAGCTCGGCCTTGAGATCTTCGGTTCGGCCTAGAACGTCAACGCCTCCCGCGCGTCCGCGGAAGCGCATGACCGCGAACAGCCCTCCCTCCTTGATCTCGATGACCACCCGGGGGTCCGAGGGTTTGGGGGCCTGGGCGAACTTGGCGTCCGGGGGAAGGACGAAGGCCATCATCCATTCCGAGCCCGGATCGGCGGGATCGCCGGAACGGGAGACCACGGGAGCGGTCATGGGGATCTTCGTCTCCTCCTCGTTATTGCCGTTGATGTACTGGAACAGCAGCGAGAACGCCTCGTCGTCGTCCATTTCATAGACGGTGGCCAGCACCAGATCGTCGTATCTCCTCAGCTCCGCGTCGCCGAGATGCTTCACAACTTCGTAAGGAACGCTCTTGACCATCTCACTCCCCCCATTCCGCATCAATATTGACGGAACCAACGTCCGCCTCTAAGAAAAATTCGATGTTCCAGATGTCCGGATGATTATCGCTCACAAGGTGCACGTCCATGCCGCTGAATCCCGATAGATCGGTCTCAATATCACCGACACTGGCCTGCGAGGTGATCTCCGCGGAAATATCGCCCTCGATCATCAAGGTGAGGTGCACGCTTCCCACCCCCGCAAAGCAGTCGAAGGTGAAGTTGCCCTCCGGTACGGATGACTGCTCCACGTCTAGATAGATGCTTCCCGTGCCCGTTTCCGCATTTACCACGCTGCCCTCATCGAAGATGGCGTTGGCGCAATCCAGGTTCACCGAGCCCACGTCGGAACGCAGCTCCAGGTCGCCCACCTTCGCCCCCTCCTCCAGGTGCACGTGCAGACCACCGACGTCGATATGAACGGCCGCTCCGGTCAACGCGGCGTTCTCCGGCACTGTGATCACCACATCGCCCACGTTCACCTCTATCTCCAGTAAGGAGAGGACGGACCGGTCGATATTCACCAAGATATCAGAATCGCCGTAGCTCACGGTCGGCCCAGTGTCCATGTCCAGAACGATGGAGACGGATAGGTTCGCGCCGTTCAGGCTGTGGTCGACCGTGAAGTTGATATTTGGCTCCCCGGCGATGTAACCGGACCGTCCCTCGACGCTCATTGTCACGTCCACCCATTTATCCTCGAGGTCGGCGAAGGCCACCTTCACGTCGCAAACGTCCGCTTCGATGGCAATATCAAGGCTCTCGAGAGGGGTCGCTGAACTGTAGTTCCAATCCCTCTCGCTGGAGAACGGCTCCAGTGGGACAAAGGCCATTACACCCAATACGATCGCGGTTATCATTATCATTCCGACGACCAGGGCCAAGACGCGGTCCTTGTCATTACCGGGGCTCATGATATCACTATTCCCGTGAGGTGATATAAACCGCTTGGTGCCTCAGTCCTTGGTCACGTCCACCAGGGGCGTCAGCATCTCCACCGTGCGCTCCAGGAAATCCATGTCCTCCAGGTGCAGAGTTATGGCCTTCTCCGGGCAGAGGTGGGCGCAGCGGGCGCAACCCTTGCACATGACCTGGTCGATGACCGCCTTGCCCTCCTTCAAAGTGATGGCGTTAACGTAACAACCGTCCAGACAGGTCCCGCATCCGGTGCACTTGTCCTCGTCGACAGAAAGGCGCACCCCGGGCAGCCTCTTCATCTTTCCCGATATGGCCGGGTCCAACTGCGGCAGCATCTTCCAAAGGCAGCAGCAGGGGCAGCAGTTGCAGATGGTCATCAGGTCCTCCTTGGGCTTTCCGGAGGTCCACATACTGTCTATCTTGTTCCGCCCGATCAAGTGCACGAGGCCGGCCTCCTCGCAGCGGTCCAGGTGCGCCAACGCCTCCTCCTTGCTCACCAGATGACCGAGGCGGGGATCGATGTTCAGGACGGCCTTGCCGAGGAAAAGGCAACCCAGCTCCCGCGGATAGTCCTGGCAATGGGCGGACGTCCGGCAGATGCAGTAGTTCATGATGAAATGGTGCTTCGACCGCTCGATGAAGTGCCTTATTACCTCCGACGGGAGGACGGTGTCCTCACGCTCCGGTGCGGCCAGGTCCAGAGGTATCTCCCGCACCTTGAGCGAGGACTCCTTCGGCAGGACGTAGATATCGTCGCCGTCGAAGAAGGTCTTGTCCATAATGCGGCCGAGAAGGGGCCACCTGGTCAGCTTGGCCAACCTGAACCGGTAGTTGAAACCGCCTTTGATCAGGCGGACGTACAGCATGGTCATTCGACCCAAAGGGCGACCTCCTCGATGGGAAGGGAGAGAAGGATAATGAACGCTTGCCTCGAACACCGGTAAGAAAGGAAGAATAACCCGGACGGCCATGCATCAGAGTGGACTTTTTCGCGGTCCCAATGAGCGCGGAGCACGCCAGGGCTGTCGCTGACTGGTGCTTCGACGGTATCTACTCACTATACAACCTGAGGAACGACCCGGATGAGATCGCTTCATGGTTGGATCCCAAGAACTGGGGCGATACCTTCGCTGTCCTGGACCGCCAGGGGATACTGGTCGGTGAATATTCCTACACCCCGGGGGATGGGTGTCTGGAGATAGGGCTCACTCTGAGGCCAGATCTCACCGGCCTTGGGATGGGTCTTGAATTCCTGCAGGCCAGTCTGGACCTTGCCCGGGACAGATATGAGCATAAGGTGTTCTCCATCCGAGTCTGGGAACTGAACGCTCGGGCGCGAAAGACCTATGAACGGGCAGGTTTCCGTACATGTGCGAAGGAGAAAATGATGATAAATGACATGCCCTTCACCTTCCTGGTACTCACCATGGACAGATAGGATTTATTCCTAATGACCAGGAATCAACCCTTATTAACTGGGAACGCCATCCAAGGCCGAAATGGAGATCGAAGAAGTGGCGAAGGCGCTGTCCTCGGACACCCGCCTTAAGATCATCAAGTTGCTTGCTGAGGGGGATGCCTCCGCGGTGCACGTCTACAAGATGTACAACGAGAAGTTCAGCGATCGCCGGGAGAGGGCCACCATCTACCGGGAGCTCGAAGTGCTGTACAAGTCCAACTTCCTAGTGAAGACGTACAAGGAGGAGAGCAAGGAGATCGTCTATCGCCTCGCGGCCCGGTCGGTCAGCCTCGACCTGATAGCGCAGACCGCATCGGCCGGTCCCTGATTCCAATTTTCCCAACTCGTTACGCGATATCACAACTCGTTACAATCTGTTGTAACAAGTGTTTATAGCCTATTAACGGATTCACTGATTTACTGGTAGTAGCTCGTTCTGCTACTTTGGAGGAAAACACATGGTAACCGTTGAACTGACCTTCGGCGTGCCGGATAAGGTCGCCGATGAGGTGAAGAAGAAGTTCAAGGATGAGAAGGACGCTCTCCGCGTGACCAAGGCCAACCCATCTTTCCCGCCGTACTACTCCGTCGGTGACCCCCGGGCCAAGCCCGAGAAGATCAAGGTCGACGGCAAGGAGTACTGGGTATACCGCTGCTTCAAGGGCTGATCAGGTCGTTCTTTACCTTCAAACCCCTTCCTTATCTTAATTTTCAATGACCGCCCTGGGCCGATGCATCGCCTATTTCTTAACTCCGTTACATCCCGGGAATACGGGTATCACAGGCGTACAACCGGTTACGCTGGCATGTAACAAAGCCTTATAGGTCTATCAGGTGTTAAATTCTATAGCGGTGAAAGCCGCACAAGGAGGAAAACACATGGTAACTGTGGAACTGACCTTCGGCGTGCCGGAAAAGGTCGCCGATGAGGTGAAGAAGAAGTTCAAGGACGAGAAGGACGCTCTCCGCGTGACCAAGGCCAACCCCTCGTTCCCGCCGTACTACTCCGTCGGTGACCCCCGGGCCAAGCCTGAGGAGATTTCCGTTGACGGAAAGAAGTACTGGGTCTACCGCTGCTATCAGGGCGACTAAGCCCTTTTCGTTGCAGGATCGACAAACCTCTTCCTTATCTTTTCTTCATCATCCTCACCACGCCCTATCCCCGCGTCCCTTGTGAAAGCGGTCCGCCTGGATGCGTTTCCAAAATCATCATCCGGATACCGTTCCCGGAATCTGGTTACCTTTCCAGGTAACAAAGCATTATAGACCCAGACGAAATATCCAGGCTCGGCGGTTCGATCCGCCAACAGGAGGAAAACATATGGTAACCGTTGAACTGACCTTTGGCGTACCTGACAAGGTCGCCGATGAGGTAAAGAAGAAGTTCGCCAGCGAGAAGGACGCTCTCCGCGTGACCAAGGCCAACCCCTCGTTCCCGCCGTACTACTCCGTCGGAGACCCCAGGGCCAAGCCCGAGGAGATCACCGTAGACGGAAAGAAGTACTGGGTCTACCGCTGCTTCCAGGGCTGAACGCCCTCCGCCAAACCTTTTCCAAATCTCTTCGTCCAGCCGTCCCTGATACGGGATTATCATTTTTATCACCTTCATTCCTAACCCATATTGATAATCGCTCATGATCTCTCAATACGTCTTCGGTCCGGTACCCTCCCGCCGCTTCGGCAGGTCTCTTGGAGTGAACCCTCTGCCGCGTAAGACCTGCAACTACTCCTGCGTCTACTGCCAGTTGGGGCGCACGCCCCGTCTCCAGACGGAACGGAAGTCCTTCTTCCAGACCGGGGCGGTGGTGGAGGACGTCCGGAAGGCGGTGGAGAAGGCTGGCGCAGAGATCGACTACATCACCTTCATGGGCGACGGGGAGCCCACGCTCGCCGCCAACCTGGGGGATATGGCCGAGGGCGTGCGCACCTTCTGGGACGGCAAGATGGCGCTGATCTCCAACGGTTCCCTGTTCCACGAGGAGGAGGTCCGCCGCGACGTGGAGCTCTTCGACGTCATTTCCCCCACCATATCCGCGGGGGACGAAAGGACGTTCCGCCAGCTGCACCGGCCGCCCCGCTCCATCACCATGGAGAAGGTGATGGAGGGGCTGAGGCTGCTGAAGGAGGAGAATCCTAGCGAGATGTGGGCGGAGATGATGCTGGTAGGAGGGGTGAACGATTCCCTGACCTCCCTGCTCAGC
>JBFYNB010000004.1:0-41255 GCA_041304605.1 Methanomassiliicoccales archaeon | reverse complement strand
TTCGTTCGCCGACGCCGACCCGGACAGCTTCGAGATGGCGATCGAGGTCTTTCAGGACGCCTGCATCGATAGGATGATGGGTATGACGGACCTGATGAGGGAGAAGGCCCGTTTGGAGGAGCTGATCGAACGCGCCTTTGTTCAGAGGGTATCGGGCCAGCCTGTATCGAATGCCGACATCGAGTATCTTAAGGATTGGTGCCGTAAGAACGGGAGGTAGCGCGGTTGGGATTGAGCGTCTCAGCATCCGCCGCAATTCTGTTCGTTGCCTTTATGATCTGTTTCGGGTCATTGTTCGGTGCGGCCACAAAATATTACGCAACTGTAGATGAAATCTTGGAGGAGAGCGGGGAGAATGCCTTGACCGTACAGAAGGTTTCCTTCGAGTTCACCAGCGTTGACGAGGCGAACGGTTCGTTCACCTTGATGAACACTGGGTCGGTAACCTTGTTCCTATCGGATTTCGAAGTTCTTATCAATGGGACAATGGTCCTGCCGCAGGAATTATCAGTCACCGTCGTTGGACACCCAGGTAGCGACCTCATACTTCCAGGAGACATGGTCTTGTTCGATCTTGACGAACCGATTTGGAGATGCCGCATAGTGGTTTTCAGCACATTTGGCGTTTCTATGACGCACGTACCGGAGGGGTGAGCGAAACATGGCAGACTCTAGCAGCGTGTCCCACACCATATTCTTCATAGCTGCGGTACTCGTGGCAGCGTCCTTGGCCGGAGTTTTCATCAGCCTAAGCCAGGACATCGCCAACGAGATGAACGAAAGGCGAGATAGGATGGAGGAGATATCCGATTCCGATTTCATCATAATGAACGACCCGGCCATGATGCCTTACGAGAGTGGAAATCTGACCGTCTATCTGAAGAACCTGTCCTCCAGGATATTATTCTCAAGTCCGGACATCTTCATCGATGGCATGTTGTTGACCTCGTACGATGTACAGGATGGCCAGGGGAACCTGGGATGGTCTCCGTCAGAGGTCCTGACCTTGAATATAGGCACGACGCTCCTCCCGGGGGACCATCACATCAAGGTCGTGCTGACCAACGGCGTTTTCGAAGAGATGATGTTCAGAATTTGACCGCGTATTGTAGAATGGTGTCCGATGAGCGAAAACAAAGAGTATAAAAAGAAAGGCCTGGACGACGTCCACGACTTTCACATACCATCGGACGAACTCGGAAAACGTCTGGGGGGTGGAATACCCAAAGGTTCCATCGTGCTGATCGAAGGGGAAGAAGGATCGGGAAGGAGCGTGCTCTCACAGAGATTGTGCTACGGCCTTCTCAGCAACGGAGCCCAGGTCACCTTCGTGAACACGGAACAAACAATGAAGCAGTTCATTGATCAGATGTATTCGTTGAACTATCGGATCGACCGATTCATGATCGCTGGACAGCTGCAGTACTTTCCGGTCTATCCTTTGCTCGGATCCCAGGCGATCAGGAAGGGGTTCATGGACAAGCTGATGGGATCCCCGGTCCTATACGACAAGGAGGTCTTGATAATTGACAGCCTCTCGTCGTTGATAGGAGATGAGCTAGACAACCCGAGTTGCCTCAAGCTCATGGGCTTCCTGAAGAAGCAGGCCCGCCAAGACAAGACCATCGTACTGACGGTAGAGAAGGGGCTTCACGCCCTCGAGCCTCTTCGACTGGGCTCCGATGTGTACCTGTCACTTAGCACTAAACATTCTGGAGGCGGCCTTCTCAAGACCGTCGAGGTGAAGAGATTCCTGCGCGCCAGGGGCAATGTGGATGACGTCCTGTCGTACCGTGTGGAACCGCGTTCTGGACTGGTCATCGAGATCACGGAGGTAGCGGGATAAGATGGCCGACGACATCTTCAAACGAATTGAGGAGAACGACCTGCTCCGGGAGTACATAGGGGACCTGAGGCAGAGGACCTCGGTCATGCCTCGTTACTTCGATAAGTTGAGCGTTCAGGACCTCTCCGAAATTCGGAAGACCGCGGCCAAGGACCCTTCCACGGCCAACATCATTTACCGGGCGGGGCCAAGCTTCGTGCACATAAACGCGGAGAAGAACAAGTACGTCAGCATCGAGAAGCGGCTCACGGACAGCGAGAAGCTCAAGATGATGATGATAAAGGAATCGATCCTTGATAAAGCGTCCAGCGAGGAGAACGTGGAGACAAAGGAGGACCTTGAGAGAGTTCTGAACAAGCTGTTCGACCAGTCGGCGGAGATCTCCGAGAGGAAGGCCCACGTTTACAAGAACCCGGTCATCGGCAAGCTGATGGGTGGGGGGAAGGTCCCCCTGTCGCGAGAGGAGCACGCCATCATAAAATATTATCTTAGGAGGGACATCGTAGGCTTCGGGCCGATCGAACCTCTGATCCTAGACAACTATATCGAGGACATTCATCTGATCGGAATCTCCAGGGTACGCGTCTCCCACAAAGCGTTCCAATACGCCCTGGAGACGAACGTGCATTTCGATGACGAGGTGACGCTCAACGATTTCTTCGTGGCCATGAGCGAACGCATGGGCCGGCCGGTGAGCGCCTCGAGACCGATAATTGACGGGACGCTGCCTGACGGGTCCCGTATTAACATGATCTATACCAACGAGATCAGCGCCCAAGGAAGCAGCTTCACCATACGTAAGTTCGCGGCCGAGCCGATTTCCCCGGTACAGCTGGTGAAATGGAAGACCTTCAGCGCCGAGTTCCTGGCCTATCTCTGGTTATGCCTGGAGAACAAGCAGAACGTCATAATATGCGGAGAGACCGCCTCCGGAAAGACCACCACGGTCAACGCCGTGCTGACCCTGATCGACCATCGGGGCAAGATCTATTCTGTGGAGGATACTCCAGAGGTGAAGCCCCCCCAGAAATCCTGGCAGAGGTGCGTGACCAGGGAGGCGGGGCCGGAAGAGGCCCGGGTCACCATGTTCGACCTTTTGAAGGCCGCCCTGAGGTCGCGTCCCGACTATATCGTCATCGGTGAGATCAGGGGTGAAGAGGCCAGAACGGCGTTTCAGTGCATGCAGACCGGCATTCCGGTGATGGCCACCTTCCACGCCTCCAACGCCACCAAGTTCATTCAGAGAATGACCGGCCAGCCGGTCAATATCCCACTTTCTTTCATAGATAACGTCAATGTTCTGATATTCCAGTCCGCCGTCAACGTCCAGGGGCGGTTCCTAAGACGAGTCACCCATGTGGAGGAGATGGTGGGATTCAACCGCGATGTGGGGGGAGTCAACACTCGCAACGTTTTCAAGTGGGACGCTTCCCGGGACGTCATGCAGTTCCGCGGCATGAACAACTCCCACATCCTGGAGAACAGGGTGGCGGCCAGCCAGGGATACGCGAACAAGAAGGACATCTACGTGGAGCTGAAGAAGAGGGAGCGCATCATTAACAAGATGATCGAACTGGACCTGCTTGAATACCACAGGGTGAACGAGATCTTCAACGATTACTACGAGAAGGGATCGGATTCCCTGCCCTTCTCATTCTAGGTGTGGCATGAAATACACGGATGGGTTCAAGGACATGAAGATGAGCCCCCGCACATACTTCTATGTGCTCGTCTTCTCGATAATTGCGTTCGGCATCGTGGTGCCGGGCGCCATGTACCTGCTCCTGGCCCCATATCTCAGCGGCCCCGCGGCCTACGTGATATATGTCATACCGGTCTTCTTGGTGTTCGTCATCGGAATGCTACCCTTGATCTACTCCTCGCAGAAGAAGATCAAGGTCGATCGATTATTCCCGCTCTTCATCACCGAGCTGGCCGCCCTCTCCACCTCGGAGATGGGGCTTGAACACATATTCCGCATCATGTCGGAGAAGAAGATATACGGACCGCTAGCCGACGATTCCAGGCGCATGTACCGGCTCATGAAGAGCTACAGCGTCTCCGCGGCCGAGGCCTGCCGGTTCATTGCGGCGCGCACGCCCAGCGTGCAGGAATCAGATTTCTTCAGCAGGTTCGGCCACGCGCTCGAGATCGGTGAGCCGATGTCGCGTTTCATGAAGAACGAGCATGATGTCATAATGAGCGAGTACGTGCTGAGAGCCGAGTCCTCCTTGAAGGACCTTGATTTCGTGAAGGAGGTGTACACCGGAATGGTCACCTCCATGATCTTCGTTTGCGTCTTCATCTCCATAATACCTCTCCTGGGAGCCGGGGAGATCGACATCATCCTGCTGACCGTGGTGCTAGGCTTCGGGGTGATGGAGGGCGTCTTCATCTACTACATCATAACCAAGGTGCCGAAGGATACCATATGGTTCGGCCTGAGGCACAAGAGCCGGTCCGGTTACTTCACCGAATTGGACAAGGTCATCATCATCTCCATGGTCGTGGCGGCCCTGGGGGTCGTGCTCCTATTCTTCCTGCTGCTGCCGCTCGACCTCCCTCCCTTGTTGCTGGTCTCCTCCGCCTTCCTGCCGATACTGATCCCCGGTTACCTGATCACCAGGGAGGAAAGGAGGATCGAGAAGAGGGACAACATCTACGGTGCGTTCATACGTTCCTTGGGCAGATCGTCCTCTGCGGCGGGCATAACCATGGTCGAGGCCGTTAAGAAATTGGCCATGCACAAGTTCGGCCCCCTGACCAGCATGGTGAGGAACCTCTCAAAGAGGTTGCGCATGCATATTGATCCGAAGATCTCCTGGAAGCATTTCTCGAGCGAGTCCTCCAGTCACCTCATCGACCGATTCGGAGACATGTACATGGAGTGCGCCCTGAACGGGTCAAAGCCTGAGGAGACCTCCCTGTTCATCAGCAACAACATGTTCAAGATACTGTCCATAAGGAAGAAGAGAAGCATCATCGCCTCGAACTTCTTTGGTGTGCTATACGGGGTCATGGTATCGCTGGCCTTCACCCTGTGGATAACCATTGGAATAACGGAGTACATGGGGGAGGTCATGACCACCGTGGTGATCGACGATCCGAGCCTGGGCGGAGGATTCTTGGGGACCGTCCTTTCCGCTGATTTCGATGTGGAACCGCTGAAGCTGATGGCGTTCGGGGTCATCCTGGTGCACGCGTTCTTCTCATCGTTGATGCTTCCCCTGCTGCGCGGGGGCCACGTCATGGGAGCAGCGATCCATCTGATCAGCCTGTTGTGGATCGCTTCCATATCCCAGTACTTGGTCCAGTTCCTGCTGGGTTCGCTCCTTGGCGCCTGAGGTCGAAGGTGCTTGCCTTGGCTTCCAAGGATCTCATGAACCGTCGGGGTCCGAGGCTTCCATCAATCTCTGACGCAGATAGTCGTCCGGCAGGAAGATCATCCTGCCCCGGACCCTCCGCGACCGATCGACAAAATGGACCTCCATCATCAGCTGGTAACAGATCATGAGCTTGACCAGCTTGTGTGGCAATGCCCCACCCTTGATCGAATCATAGGTCACCACCGGCGGGGTGATAATGAAATCGGAGGGCAGATATGGATGCAGCGGGACCAGAAATTTCGACATCATATCCGCAGCGATCTTCTTCAGCGGAGCCCTATCCTCCTCCCTCATGGCCCTTCCGGGCTGGGGGGGCGTGGACCCCCGGCCATCTAGTAGCTTGACGGCATCGGCCTTGGTCATGATCAAGACCACCCTGGAACGCCCAGCGCCCATCACGTCGCAGGCCATGATTATCAACGCTCCGGGGGAGCCCGCGAATCTGCCGTTCACTATCTTGTACATCGGAGGATAGATGCATTCGGCGTCAGCCGTCCCTATCGGTACGTCGAGCAAAGTGGCCAGGTCGCAACATGGACCCCTGGCGCAGGCTCTGGCGATGACCTTAAGTTGCATTATCTTCTGAGAGTTCAGGCTGTCGATGGAACGCACGTCCTTCCTAATCATCCCTGCACCTCGATGCAACGATACCTGGGTCGTTCATAGGTACCCACCTATGTTTTTATTTCGCTTCCAATGACAGGTGGCTCGACCTTCGGTCCGAAGCTAGCCGGATCGATGACCGTCACTCTTAACCCGCTGTTCAGCAGTCCCCATCTCACCCCGTGGTCGGTGACCGCCCCCCATCGGTCGGGGACCATCTCCTGGAGCCCCAGCAACCTGGTGACCAGCACACAGCGTTTGGTCCCCCCCGTGCTCAGCACCAGTCCTGGGACCAGGACCCGATTGACGTCGGAGCGCGGAGCGGTGCCCAGTTCGACCAAGGGAACGTTCTCTCCCTGCCATACGATCATTCCTGATGCCAGGTCCTCCTTGGTTATCGATACGCCCCAGAGCACCGAGCCCGCCTCTATGGCGTATAGGTGATCGCCCGCCTCCACCACCATGACCTTCAACGTGCCCTCGTATGGGCTCAGGCGCAAAGTGGCCCTGGACCTTCGTGGCGAGAAATTTTCTACGGCCAAGCTCCAGGTCATCCTTTCCGCGACTCGGCGAGCTATGGTCAGATCGATGGAATCATCGCATGGACATGTCTCCAGCCCAGGCTCACCTGTCATCCGTCCGGACCAAGCGCTGGAACGAACCCCCTCCCTCGTAAGCTCGAAGATGAGCACGGCCCTTGACCAACCGTTCCGAATGGAGATGTTCAAGGCATCGAGGGAAACGCCATTCCCGTCAGCCGCGAAGCCTCCATTTGTGCACGTCCCATAGAAATGCCGGAGGATGTGCAGCATCGCTAGGACGAGAGGGCCTTCCGCGGACCTCTCCACATCCAAATCGCCTGAGGCCATGAACAGCCCCATCCTTTTTCCGTGGCTCTCCTCCACTTTCCGGTATATGTCCTGGACCTGATCGAATATCTCGCTCAATGGAACCCGGTCAACACCGGAACGGACCGTCTCCTGTGGAATGCCGATCGGAGTGACCGGAGAGGCGGGGGCCGCCCCTCCCGGGTGTGGCCACGGAGTGTGCGGCCGACCTTCCTGGACCTCTATCACCACCTCGTCCACGCCGTCCAGTTCCAGCAAGGCCTTGGCCACCTCCTGTACGGCCGAGGTCGTGATGAAATGTGCGTTCATTGAGACGTTCCGCCCGTCGCGGGTGAAGACCCAGGAGGTCATCTCCCCCTTCCCATTCAGCAAGTCCTTCACCCCATCCTCCGCCGGCGTAGTGTCGAGGGGACCTGCGAACCGTATGAGTATGTCGAGCGCTCGCTCCCCCCCTGGAACGACTGGAGCAGGACGACCTCTGATCGCCGACCTTGGTCCAGCGCTCTCGCCATACACCCCGATATGATTGTCCATCCTAAGCTACCCCTGCCATCCCTGATGATGAAGGCCCGCAGATGGATGCAACGACCTCCCCAGCCCTGCATCCTGACGACGGGGGATATGGAAGGAGGTGGTCATAATGATTGTGAGCGGAACCGCCTGATACCTGCCATTTGGACCCTGGACAAGCTTGTGAAGGCCAAACGATATATTGTCATCTGCGATTGATGGAACCGTGAAGAAATGCGGAGGCGGGAAGAAGGATATGATATCGAAGGATGAGGATACCGCCGCCCTGCTTTCCGTGCTGACCATCTCCGGTTCGGACCTGATATCGGTTCCGGAACCGGTGCTGTCCAAGGCGCTCCTCCATCGGATGAGGTGTACTGGATCGGCCGACCGAAACGAATACTTGACCTATCTGTCTAAAAACCCGGAGGAGATCGAGGGCATGATAGGAACTTTACGCAGCTTGATCGGAGTGACCAATGACCATCCAGAGCTGTACGACACCCTTGAGACCAAGATAATCCCGTTAACGGTACTTCACAGCTCACTTCGGGGAGAGGGTAGGATAAGGGTGTGGATCGAGGGAACATACCATCCCATCGTTCCATACCGGGTGGCCATCCTGTTCCTGGAGCTCATGGAGGACGTCCTCGAGCACTATTCGGTGGAAGTGCTGTGCGATCCGGACGATTTGAAAAACGGTTCCGAATGTGGTGCAGGTGATTTCTCTATATGCGACCTTCCCTCGACAGACAGGGAGAGGCTGAGCAGGTATCTCACCGACAATGGAAGACCCCGGCCAGGAGCGGCCTTGTCCAAGATGATCGTCTACCGTAAGAGAGGTCCCGATTGGCCTTCGACGAACGCAGTGGACCTGATGCTGTTCCTCGATCACGGCTTACAGACCGATCGAAGGGCGTTGAAGAGGCGGATGAGGGCCGCCGATAGGTCCCTGAGCGCTGGTGCCTTGTTCTACATGAGCTGGATAGATCCCGCCGCATCGCTCCTTCCGGATCATTTCCGACCTGTGGCCGTTCTCCCGGGATTATATATTAAGGAATAATTATATTACTATTTTTTAAAAATATCTTTATCTACTATGAGGCCCCTAGGCGGAGTTGCGTATCCTATCTCCCAAGATTAGTACGCCCGCGGGGAAACCCGCGGTTAAATTCTCATCCTTGCCTCGTTATCAAGACCCCCTGTCGAGGGATTAAAGTGGAAATATCACCATCTCCATTCCATGGTGGGAGATAGGTACTGGTGGGGAGTCTGAATTCGTTACGATGGTCGATGATAGCGATCGTTTCACTTGTTTTGACCGCAGCCTGCTTCCCCGGAATGGTCGGAAACGATATGGCGGGCACTCCGAGCCCCCCGCTGGACCTACAGGCCGCCGAGGGGAACGCCCTGGTGTTTTTATCGTGGAACGCGCCGCAATATAGCAACGGGAGCGCGGTGGATGAGTATTGGATCTATCGCGGGACCTCCGGCCAGCTGGATCTGCTCACCACGTTGGGCAATGTCACCACGTATGTCGATAAGGGACTGGTCAATGGCCTGGAGTATCGATACGCCATCAGGGCCATCAATCAACAGGGACCTGGTAATCTGAGCGCTGAGGTCACGGCGACACCTCGGACGGTAGCGTTGGCGCCGTTGAACCCCAGGTCCATACCGGGGGACAGATTTCTCAATCTGACCTGGGACGCCCCGATCTGGGATGGGGGGGCGCCAGTGAGCAACTATACAGTGTACTCGACCGGGGTATCAACACCCATAGGTACTACGAACGGAACGTTCTTCATACATTCATTGCTGGTGCCGCTGAGCCTACACAGCTATCAGGTCGCGGCGGTCAACGAGGCGGGGGAGGGAGAAAGGAGCGTCGTCTTTCACGGCGTCCCCGACACTGCGCCTGGATCGCCCGCCAACATAAGCGCCCAGGGCGGCACGAACAACGTCACCCTGACCTGGGACGCCCCGGCGGCGAACGACGGGTCGGGACCGGCCGGTTACCGGATCTACCGGGGCGATGCTGTGGACAACATGACCTTTTTTGTGGCCATTGACGAGCTGTCCCGCACCTACACGGATTTCGGTCTGCAAGAGAACGCAAGCCACTGGTATCAGATAAGCTCTTTCAATCAGGTAGGGGAGAGCGCCCCAACCGTCCCCATCCAGGTAGCGGTCGCCTCCAATGCTGTGGTGGCTATAACCTCCGTGGTTGAAGGGGACGGTACGGTCGAGATATTTTGGAAAGTAGGAGAGAGGTGGTCCTCCCAGGTTATGCGGTATTGGTTAATGCGAGGTGAGGAACAGCAGAACTTGACCCTGCTGAGGAGCGACCTTTCGGAGAACCGCTACCAGGACGGTGGGCTCATTAACGGGCGCACATACAATTACCGATTAGGCGTCCAGACCGCCGCAGGTCTGGGCTGGTCAGAGATCGTCAGCGCCATACCCCATCGCACGCCCTTCGCCCCAACGAACCTGACGGCGGAGGGTATGGACGGCCACATCATGATACGTTGGCTTCCTCCCACGGACGATGGTGGCTCCTCGGTGTTGGGATTCAAGATCTATATTGGTGCCGGGGACCAAAGCCCGGCCTATCTGGCTGAGGCCAACGGGACCGAGTATGTCTGCGGCGGCCTGGTCACTGGAACGACGTATCAGTTCCAGGTCAGCGCGGTCAATGAAGCCGGGGAGGGGGAGCTGAGCGGCGTGGTGAGGGAGATGTGCGGCGAGGTTCCCTCGGCACCGGTGTCGCTGAGGGCGGGCTGGGGCCAGGGATACGCACATCTGACCTGGGCATCGCCGGCCGATCCGGGGTCGACCTCGATACAATATTACGAGCTGGCCAGGACTGGCGGTTCGGAGGAGCGGGAATGGACCGTCAGTGAGCTGGGATTGAACGACACCACGGTCGTTAACGGGGTGGCTTACCAATACAGTGTGAGGGCGGTCAACCAGGTAGGAGAAGGCCCTTGGAGCGAGATCGTGACCGCCCTCCCGGAATGGGACGGTGGAACTCCGGATCGCCCAGGAAACCTGACCGTGGTCTGCGGCCGGGACCACATCTCCCTAACCTGGGACGCACCTTTCAACGGAGGCCAGGAAATTACTGGATACCAGATATACAGGGGCTTGGCGCCTGATCTTATGTTCTATATGGCCTCGGTGGAACTGGAAGCCTACAATGATACTGACCTACCCCCGGGGAGCACGTACTACTACAAGGTGGTGGCAATCAACATCGTGGGCTCTGGACCGGCCTCGGAAACCGTTAACGGGACCACCGTCATGCCCGAGGTAGCTGAAAACCGGGACATCTGGGAGTCGCTATTCTCTGACGCCCTGCCCATGACCGCCCTGATCGTCCTGGTGGTCGTTGCGGTGTCGCTGATCGTAGGGTGGATGTTCGTGAGGCGCGGGATGACCGAGAGAAGGAAGAAGGAACAGGCGCAGGCCAGAAGGAAAGCAGGACAAGGGACCCGGCCGGCCACGCCTCCGAAAGGCGCGGAGCAAAAGGGAAAGGACAAGGAGAAGGGCGGACGCTGGGATTGAACCATTATTTTCTCCTGATCGGGCGCGTCCGTCTTTGTCGATAACATTTTATCATCGTAGAAGGTTTTTTGACTTTAACATGACGATAAGATGTCAGCGATATTCTTCCATCTTTCTAAATGCCGCCATCTTACTGTCGCTACTATCGCTGATCATCATATCGCTGATGGCCGTTTTCCAGCTCACCATGGGCGTCGAGTCGGACAATACCAACATGGTCCTGTTCGTCTTCACCTTCATACCATCGACCGCCCTTAGCTGGTCCTCGTTCGCCAGCCGGTTGATGTGCATCAACGATTACCAGGACCGGAAGGATGCGGTGATGAAATTGGTCATAACCCTTGTCCTATCCCTCGTCCTCACCGCATTCTCGATATTCCTGTTCGTCAATCTGTGACGCTCCGACGTAGCGCCGATAGCAGAATGGCCAGTAGGCCCTCGTCCTCCAGATAGAAGAGGTGACTGTGGCAATCGCAGTCGGATGAGCCGAATCCTTTGCACGGCGGCCTGACCAGTCCGGTCTGGGACAAAGCCCACCCGATTCGGCATTCGGTGACATTTCCCTCGGTGAACAGCAAGGCCCCGAAAGGTTCTGATAACTGGAGCAGATGGTCGATATGCCATCTGACCTTCTTCTCCTTTCGAAAGTGCCTGCCCACCCGGTTTCGGAAGCCGTTCATGGCCGAACCGCAATAGAGGTAGACCCCGGGTTTGAACGATATTTCCCCCAGGCCTCCTACCCTAATGCTCCTTTCATCCGACAGGGCGATCAGAAGAAGATAGCTGCCATTGAGCGGCGATGTTCGATGGTCCACGGCTCACCCTCGGACCTTGCCCTCCACCTCGGCCTTGGTCTTGATGCGGATGATGGTGCTGTCGCCTAGGCGGCAATCGGAGATGGTGGCGATGTCCTTCATCTTTCGACCATAGACCTCGAGCTCCTCCAGCTCCTTGAGGTGCTTCTTGTAGGGGATCTTGACCCGGAGGCCGTCAACGTGCAACACCACCGGCGCCGGGCGCAGGCACTCCTGCACCGCGCCCATGTCCTCCAGGGCGTCCTTGACCTCGGACGGGTGTACGAACAGGGGGTCCTCCTCGATCTCCTTCCTGCGCTTGTCTATGACCTCCTTCACCCGGTCGGCGATCTCCTCGAGCTTCGCGATCTCCTCGGAGCGCCGCATGCGTTCGACCTTGCGTCCGACGCCGCAGACCAGGGCCTCGCAGTGCGGCAGCGATTCCAGCTCGGGGCCTATGACGGTCACCACCGGGATCTGGATGTCCTTGAAGAGGTCGATCTTCTCGTGGGTGACGCACTCCTTGAAGTTCCCCAGCATGAATATGGCCGCATCGTACTCCTCGATGATGGCCTTCTCCGCCGCCGATATCTGGCACGTTTTCCGTCCGCGGCCGCGGGCCAGTCCCATCACGATGGTGATGGCGCCGTACCTTCGAAGGTGCTCGGCGATGTCGCAAATGGGGTGGGGCATGTGATGCCTGCCCAAGGTCGGGCCGATGACCGCGATCTCCGTTCCCGCCAACGGCACCTCGACGATCTTGCCGCCGAGCTCCGCCGTCTTCTTCTCGATGAGCGGGCGGTCCTCGGACGGAATGGCTATGGTCAGGGTGATCATGACCTGCACCTGGGTGCGCTGTAGAACGAATCCCCCCAGGTCCTCGATAAGGTCCAGCAGTTCGTCTATCTTGTGGACCCCGCCGTCGAACATCAGAACTTCGTACATCAGTCCTCCTCCGGGCCCTTGATCATGTTGGCATGCACCTTCTGCGCTTCCGCTATGAAGTCAACGGTCATCCCGTGCTCCGTCGCCACGATGGTCATGACGTTGTCGTTGTAGTACTCGTTCCTCAACTTGAGCCCCTCGGGCAGGAGACGCCACATGGCATCCAGCAATTGGGAGCGAACCTCTTCCTCGGGGTCCAGCTTCATGTCCGACAGCTCTTCCTTGGGAACGCCCTCCACGAATATCTCCAGGCGGGTCAGTTGCTGCACGCGCTCCCGGCCGTACAGGCGCCATAGGCTGGCCAGCAAACGGGGAGCGTAAGATTCGTCCTTGATGGTGATGAAGGTACCGCCTTCCTGCGACTCCATATCCGCTATGTCATAGACCGGCCTCTTGCTGCCGGACTGCTTGATGCGCATGGATATGATGAACAGGGTCTGGTCCGGACGGATGACTAAGCGCACCCGCTCGACCATGGTGCTAATCCCCATGTCCATGAGTATGCGCTCCAGCAACCACTGGTACGATTCCAGCGCGTATTGCTCGGTCCCTTCCAGCTCGAATTCCACCAAGCTCTCACCCCAGCAGGCCGGAGACCAGCAGCGCTCCGCCGACCGCCCCGATGTACTGGGAGTCCTTGGGCACTATGGGCCGATGGCCGAGGGTGTGCTCCATGGCAGTGACCAGACCGGATATGAGGGACGTGCCTCCGACCTGGATGACCGGTTGGCGCACCTCTATCTCCTGCAGCTGCTGCTCGTATATCTGCTCGGCCACGCTGTGGCACGCCGCGGACGCCACATCGGCCAGGGTGTTCCCGGCGGCGAGCGACGTCACCAGGTCCTGTATTCCGAAGACGGAGCAGTAGGAGTTCATCTTGACCTTGCCGTGATCGCCCTTGTCCGCCAATTCACCCAGTTCCGTGATCTCCACCTTCAGGCGCTTGGCGGTCATCTCCAGGAACCTGCCGGAGGCGCCGGCGCATATGCCGCCCATGGTGAAGTTGTCCGGTATCCCGTCCCGAACGGTGATGGCCTTGTTGTCCATACCCCCGATGTCGATGATGGTGGCCTCGCCCTTCTGCTTGCCGGCCAACCACACAGCGCCCTTGGAGTTGACCGTGAGCTCTTCCTGCACCAGCTTGGCGTTGAACTTCTTGCCTAACGTGAAACGACCGTAACCGGTGGTGCCTATGCCCTCCAGCTCCTCCAGCTTCACTCCCGCTTCGGCCAAGGCATTGGTGAGAGCGGTCTCGGCGGACGAATAGACGTCAGTGGTCGGCAACCAGTACTTGCCGATGATGACGTTGTCGCGCATGATGACCGCCTTGGTGGTCGAGGAACCCGAATCCAGTCCGGCGGTGAGGCCTACCTGCCTCTCCCTGGCCAGCAGCTCCTTGCGTTCCACGATCGTCACCAGCGCCTCCATCCTAGTTAGAAGTTGAGGGGCCTTGGTCCTCTCCGTGAAGGAGTAGGTGACCACTGGAAGCCGCGTATGCTCCTGCACGAACTTCCTGAGCTCCGTGCGCACCAACGCACCCTCGGCGCAGCGGAAGCAGGTGGCGATGAATATGGCGTCAGCATCGTAGTTCTTGTTGGCCAGTTCGATGGCCCTGGCGATCATCAACTTAAGCTGTGGGCTGTTGGGGTTGAACCCGAACTCATCGACCGCCTTGTCGATCTTGTTCATGTCCACGTCGGGGTAGACCATCTTGGCCCCCACGGTCTCCGCGGCATGCTCTATCTCCCCCTGCACGGCGCTGTATTCCGTCCCGCAGGAAAGCTGGGCTATCTTGATCATTTCAAACCCTCCAGGAACTCCTTGACCCGTACGACCATGTCCTTGGCCTCATCCTCGTTGGCCGGGTAATCGAGGGTCAGTATCGGCACCTTGCGCTTGCGGACGAGCAGCTTCGCGAGCTCGTTCGTCCTCTGGCACCCCACGCATCCAAAGCTGTAGGGGGCGTCCTCCATGAATATGGCCGCCTCCGCCTGGTCGATGAGCGGGCCGTATATGGCCAATCTTCCGCGTATCCCTGAAGGGACCTCTATACCGGCGTACTTCAGACCGGTCTTGACGTCATCCAGGGTGACGTTCAGCGGCGGCGCCTCGATCTCGTTGGACGTGACGCGGTCGCGGAGGGCCTTCATCAGGCTGAGCGGCTCGTGGCCGAACCTCTCCACCAGATCGAAAAGGATCAGGCTGTTCGGGGGCATTAGGAATATCTTCATGGGGACACCTCGTCGATGAGCTTCTTAAGGTCGTTGACCGGGATCTTCTGGCGTTTCTTGGGAGTGGGCGGCTTCTCGCCCCTCTCCACGCAGATCAGGCCCTGCTCCACCAGGCACAGGTCCTTCCATTCCTTCTCCAGCTGGGCGAACCCGGGCCGGGAACCGTGATGAGCGCGGCAGCGGCGCAGGTCCCCCATGGGGAAGGCGCGGATCTTGGAATAGATGCGGTTGGGGTCCATCTTGCGGACCTCGTCCAGGGTGAGCTTGACAACGTCCTTAGGACCTTCCAGCACCACCCCGTAGCAGGTCTCCTTCACCGAGACCTCGTGGCCCAGGTTGTGAATGAAGCGGGCGATGCGGTCCGGGGTCAGGTCCGAAGTGGGAGCTATGAATATCAACCTGGTCTCGATGTTGCTGTCCATCTCAGTCCTCCTTGGGCTTGGACCTCTTGGCGGGGCTCTTGGACCTCTTGGCGGCGGGAGCCTTGGCCTTCGGCTTAGGCGCTTCGGCCTGCTCCTTGGGCTTGACCGACCTTTTGGCCTTCTTCAGGACGGACTCTTCCGGGGTCGCGCGGCGGACATATAGGATGTCGCCTTCGGAGATGCCGGACATCATGGCGTCCAGATCGCCGATGAAACGGCCCAGGATGCTGGTGCCTTGATTTTCCTCCCCGGTGGGACCGAACTCCTCGCTCTCCTCCAGACGGATGCCCATGAGCCCGCGCTGCGGCCGGGACATGTTGGTTATCCCTATGTCGCCGCGTACCGAGCGTCCTTCGAACGTCTTCTCAGGATAAAGGTCGGCGGCCAGTTTGGGATCCCCTTCGAAAGTTATCATGGGCATGCCCTCGAAGGTGAAGTGCACCTTCATGGTACCGATGGGCTTGTGGTCCAGTCCGGTGACCTTGCGGAAGTAACGGACGGTCCAGGGGGATGTTTGAGGGTCCATGGTTATCGGGAACACCTTGTCCTTGGGAACGCCCAGGGTCTCGATCTCCTTCTCCTTGGAGGCGTAGATGGTCATCTCCGGCTCCTGCTCCACGATCAGGGCGTCGTCGGAAGTGTCGCCGGTGCGCTTCTGGACCTTGCCTATGGACTCCAGGAACTTCTGCGCATCGGCCTGGGTCATGCCTATGGTCATTATCCTCATGGGGTCCGGCTGGACCAGAACCCTGCCCTTGAGTGGTACGAGGTGCACCAGGTTGTGGCCGTTGGTGACCTGCCCCACGATGTTGTGGGAGCGGTTCAACTGGCGGACCTGGTTGTAGAAGTATATCTTCCCTACCTGGTAGCCCCTGTGCCTCACGGTCACGGTGTCCGGATGGCGCACGTTGGTGTACTCCTGTCCCAGGGAGGTGTCCATGTTGGCTTCGCTAGCCGTGTAGCTGTAGCCCTTCTCGTCGATAGGAAGGCTGCCTTCGCTGGTCACCACCAGGAAATGCTCGCAGCACAATGGCGATCGGTCCTCCAACCTCACGCCGACGAAGGTCTCGATCTGCATGCCGTCCTCCACCGGCACGTTCAGGTCGGTGACGGAGAAAGCGTCCTGGGAGGTCATGCGCAGTACCACCGGCTCGATGTGCTCGATGAGGTCGCCCTCGTCCAACAGTTCCAGGATGTGCCTTCCCCTGGTGACCCTGCCGAAGATGGCGTCCTGCAGGCCTAGGTCGTCGCTCATGTCCACACGGGCGATCATGAAGTAGGTGGTGTTTACATCGTATCCGCCTAGGGCGAAAAAGCAATCGTAGCGTTTGTACGAGGAGGTTCCGCGGGACTTCTCCAGCTCGGTCGGGAAAGCGCCGAAGGCGTGCAACCGGCTGGTCTGCCAGCGAAGGTTCTTGCCCACCACGTCGTGATAAAGACGCTTCCACGCCTCGGCGAACTTGCTGCTGTTGAGCTCGATTATGAAGCAGCCCCGGGGGGTCTTCACCATGTACTCGTTGGTCAGCTTGCGCTGGGCGTCCATAGGGCGGATCAGGGCCACCGAACTGCCTGGCACGTAAGGCTCACCGACAATGGCCTGGGCCACCGTCGCCCCGTCAGGCAGCTCTTTTTCCTTACCGTTCACGACAGCTCTCATCTTGTCCCCCTCATGGATGCAGTGCGGCAATAATAAGGTTATTCCCAATCCGCTCAATCTGGCTAATGTTTTTCTTCCTTAAGTTTACAGTATTTTTCGGACCTTGGAGAGAGACTATGCAAATTATGAATAGCCGTAAGACGCTGGAGCCTGGCATGGAAAGGAACGCCATACGCTCGGCGGTGCGGGACAAGATACTCGCGTTGCGGGGCATCGAGGCCGTGGAATACCTCGACCAGGAGTTCCGACAGGAGCTGGAGCGCCGCGAGCGCGAAGTGGAGGGGAACGGCGCGGTGGGCGGTCTCATGGCCTTCGTGAACACCGGCGTCTGGGACGTCCTCTCCCGGCATGAGGTCTTCGTCATCGTGGCCCAGCCGCACGTGGAGATACTTTATCCCCAGGACCACCTGGTGCATATGGTCGATCAGAAGGGGCAGGTCATCGGAGAGTACCTGCCGGAAGGAAGGCGGGAAGGGGTGGAGCTGAGGGAGAACGCCTACCTGCTAAGCGATGACTTCGTGCTGTACGGGGACGTGGACATCGTCGGCGAACCGTACTTCCTGTTGCCCCCGATGAGCTTTCCCCCTCTGGACGAAGTTCCGGGAGTGAGAAGAGCCGTGGGCGCCAGCATTTCGACCGTCTCGGATGAATATATCCGCAACCGCCTGGGTTACGCGGACACCAAGTGCTGGACGCATCTGGTCGGCTACGACCTTTAAGGCATGGTGCGCTTGACCTTGGACACTATCTCGTCCAATTTCACCTGGCTGACCGTGGTACCGCGCACCACGCCGGTGACTATCTCCATGATGGTGCCCTTGGTCCCGATGTCCTCGTCCTTGGGCATAACGAGACGGGTTTTGCAGCCGATGCGGGCGAAGTCCTCGAAGTCCACCGGGGCCTGACAGCATATGACCGCCGGCAGGTCCACGTTCCTGAGGATCAATCGGGCCTTGTAGATGATGTGATTGCGGACGTTCCCGAGGTGGATGAGCGCCACCTTGAACTGCTGGATGCGCGCCACCTCGATGGGGTCCAATCCGAAAAGGGAACTGGTAGAGACGTCCACCGCGTCGGACGGCACGCCGGAGCCGGCGGTGATGACTATGACGGAAGTATCGATGCCTTCCTCCCGCAGACCGTAAGTGATCTCGCACACCGGCTTGGTGATGTGGCGCTTCCCTGGCCCCATGGCCACCGCCACCACGTCACGACCGCTATCGGATATGGTCGCTCTCTGCGCCAGGCTTCCGCCGACGCCCATCCCCCGGGCCTCACGGCACTCCACAAATCGCGTCTTGCGGCCTATGGAGTCCTTCAAGTTCAGACCTCGCAGACGTCGGACTCTTCGCCCTCCAGGTCTTCCTGGGTCATGTCCTTGAGGACCTCTTTCGGGGTCCCTAGCGCCACCATCTTGCCGCCCTTCATGAGAGCTACGCGATCGCAGCAGGCCAGAATGAAGTCCATGTCGTGGCTGACGATGAGGAACGTCTCGCTCAGCTCCTTGCGGGCGTGCAGGACCGACTTCGCCACCGCCTGACGGGTGATGGGGTCCATGGTGCCCGTCGGCTCGTCCAGGACGACGAAGCGGGGCTCGATGATCATAGTTCGCGCCAGGGCGATACGCTGCTTCTCGCCCACGCTCAACGCGTCCGGGAAGGCGTACAGGATGCGCTCCACCTCCTTGGCGGTGAAGCCGACCCCGCGCATGACCTGGATGGCCTTCATCTTGGCCAGTTCTTGTGGGAGCTTCATTCCCAAACAAATGGTCAGATTCTGCAGCACGTTGTTGAACGGATAGAGAGCGTTCTCCTGGTGCATGATCCCGATGTATTGGGTGGCCCGGCCTCTGCCCTCCTCGCCCATGTCGGACATGTTAACCCAGTCGTCGCCGATGCGCACCAGCACGTCGCCGTGGGTGGCAGGGGTTATGCCCGATATCATACGGGACAGCGTGGTCTTACCGGCCCCGCTCAGCCCGATGAGGCCGAAGATCTCTTTTTCGTTGACCTCGAATGAAACGTCATCAACGGCCTTCACGACGCCGCGGACAATGGAATAGAAGTACTTCTTGGCACCCTCGACGCGGATGATCGTCTGTCCGACCTGGACGTCCATATCCTTGTCCCTGACGAACTTGACGTCGAAGGCCTTGGTGATCTCCTTTGGATCGCCCTCGGCCTTGATCATGCCGTCCTCAAGCCATATGGCCCGGTGCGACAGAAGCTCTATGGCCTTTGGCCAGTGGGAGGTGACCACCATGGCCATCCCGGAATCCTTCACCGCCTTGATGAGAGCCTTGTGAACGGTGTCCGCGGTCTCCGGGTCCAGAGTTCCGGTCGGTTCATCGGCCAGGAAAAGCAAAGGTTCCCGGGCCAGCTGCCTGGCCAGCACCGTTCTCTGCTTCTCGCCGCCGGAGAGGTCGCGGGCGATGTGCATGGTGCGGTAGGTCATGTTGACCATCTCCAGCAGCTGGATGGCCCGCGCCACCTTCTTCTCGTCGGACTTCTCCTTCATGGCCTCGAAGACGTTCTCGATGACGCTAAGATCGCCGTATAAAGCGAATGTCCTTTGCAGCATGATGGCGATGCGTCCGCGCATGGCCATGCGTAAGGGGTTCCTCTCTTCCAATGCCCAGAAATCTATCTCGATGGTCTTGGTGCCCTTCCCGCACTGGGGGCACTTGGCGCCCGGTGACGGCAGATCGATCCATCCGCAGGAGTCGCAATGATTGACTCGATATAGGATACGTCCGGAGTCCGGCTTGTACTCCTCGTTCCCACGCATGGCGTTGATTAGGACGGACTTGCCGCTTCCGCTCTTACCAATGAGCCCGAGAACCTCGCCGGTGCGAACTGTCGTGCTTACATCTTTGAGGACCTGGTTTCCATTGAAGCTCTTGGAGACCTTATCCAATATTATGAGAACCTCTGAACCCTCGGGCATCCTGTTTGCCAACGATTATTGCAGATATAATACTTACCCCGTTCAGTTTATCTGGCTTTAACAATTGGATTATGTAAGATATTTATGGATGGATTATATATCCATCCCATAATGCCAATGTCCTTCAATTCTTACTTTGCTGGGGGTCCGACGCCTAAGTTCAACGCCTACCACATTTGGAAGGCGCACCTGGTGGTGGCCAAGGAAGGCCCCATCGGTCGGAAGGCCTTGGCCGAGGTATTGCAGATAGGAGAGGGCAGCACCCGCACCATATTGGACAAGATGATGCGGGAAGGTTCGATCGAGAGCTCCCGCTTGGGTATAACCATAACCGAGCGCGGAAAAAGGAAATTGGACAACTCAGGAGTTGAGGTGAGGGAGATCGACCTGTCCGATCTGACCTTGGGAAAGCATAACTGCGCCGTGCTCATCAAGGGCGCGGCGGAGCGTGTGCAGCTGGGATGCGAGCAGAGGGACGAGGCCGTGCGCGCCGGAGCGGTCGGAGCGACCACATTGGTGGTCAGCGGTTCGCGCATCGTTTTTCCCGGAGACGAGGAGTTTCCGGACCAATCGCTCGTGGCGCCATTGAAGAACTACTTCCGAATGGACGAGGGCGACGTGATCATTATCGGCTCCGCCTTCAGCTACGACGCGGCGGAGAAGGGCGCGGTCACCGCCGCTCTTTCGCTCGGCAATCTGTCCCGCCGTTGCTGGAACGAAGGGACGAACATTCTGAGCCAGGACACCGAGGCGGACGAGTTGAGATGCTTGGCCTTGGCGATACACGAGCTCCTCGGACGTCTGCCGGTCACCATGCGCAGCAAGAACCATCCGGGAGTGCGTTGCGAGGACGGAGAGGTCATTGACACCCACTTCACCGGCCCCATGCTGGAAGAGTCCATGAAGAAGGGCATGATCATTCGACGCCTGTCCACTAGCGGACCGTACCGCGGAATGCCCATCATAGCCGTTCCCATAATGCGCAAGAAGGAAGCGATCGCCTCCATCGCCACCATGGACCTTGGAAAGGGTACGCCCTCGGAACTATTGACCAGGCTCATGGAAAGGTCCTAGAAGTAGTACCAGATGCTGCGGTATTGATCTAGGTCCTCGCCCCTGTCCGCCAGAGCTTCCAGGAAGTCCGTTATGGGCACGTCTTGATGCACGTAGGTCGAGGCCACGGCGATGTTCTTCTCCCAGGGATGGAACTCATATATCCTTTCGCCGCGCGGGGTGATCGAGATCAGGTCGTGATGCTGCCACGCCCTCAGATGGTTCTTTCCTAGAGCCGGAATGTTGAACACCGGCTCGTCGGTCCTGCTCAGGCCCGGCAGCAATCTCGCCTCTTCCTTGCGCTCCTGCAACAGCCGGGCTATGGGCACCCGGTATTCGGACGTCTCCTCCTTGCCTTTGGCGTTGAAGGTGTAATAGGGGTCCACCCCGATCTCCTTGAGGGCTGAACGCAAGGCCACCGTCTCGAAGCGCCGGCAGTTCTCCATGGTGAAAACTTGCTGGTTATAGGCGGAGATGCCCAAGGAGCGCATCGATCGGATAGCGGCCGCTGTTTCTGGAGTGATCTCATAGGGATGTTCGTAATGGGTTACCAGGGCCAACTCCCGGCGGGGAGGGTCGTGCACCTTCGCAAGCGCATCCAAAAAGCCGGCGTCCACCCTCATGGGCAGGACCACCGGCACCCTGGTCCCCAAGCGCACCCTTTTTATGTGCGGAATATCGGCCAGCCTGCTGAACAGGGAGCCCAGATGCGTGTTGGACAGTAAGGCGGGGTCCCCTCCTGTGATGAGCACCTCGCTTACTGCGGGATGCTCTTCGAACCATGTCAACGCCGCCTCGACCTTATCGGCCGGGGCCATGGCATCCTCGGAAAGAACGCCCTCGATCTCCCAGTTCCTCTGGCAATATACGCATATCTGGGCGCAGGTGTTGTAGGGCTTGAATATGGCTATCATGGGATAGCGTCTGGTGACCAGTTCCACCGGGGAGGTCTGCCCTTCCATCATGAAGTCCAGGCTGATCGAGGGGTCGGACCTGGACCTCAGTACCGCATGCACGTAACTGAGAGGCGGTATGACCTGGGCGCGCACCGCATGGTCCCATCTCCTCGAGGGTTCGTGGTCCATCAGCGAAAGGTAGTAGGGAGTTATGCCGAACGGTATCCGGTTCGTGGCGCAGATGGATATCGCTTCTCGCTCCTCATCGGTCAGCTCGATCAGATCGCCAATGACATCTGGGGTTAGCATGACGTTCCTCATCTGCCATGCGTAATCGTTCCAGTCGTCCGGACCTGCGCCTAAATAATCCATTATCCTTTCGCGGTTCTCCTTCCGCCTGGCGATGACCGAGGATTCGAGGCCGCTCCGATATCGCGCCGTCCACTCGTGCACCGCCCCTGCCATACCGTCAAGGTAGTCGGAACGCAGACGGCCTCCCTCCCGACCGTCCAGCGAGGCGAAGTCAGGGGCTTCCTGGAGGTCCAGGACCGATTCGCCGGTGGTTCCCTTCATGATATGCATGATATCGTTAACGAAGGCTGGGTGAACATTCCCGATGGAACCGCGGGAAAGACCGAAAAGGTGATGGATGACCGAAACGCCGCTCACCCTTTCGTTCCTCGGCGACAGAAAATTGCGCATCACCCGAATGCAGTGAATGGAGTTCGAACGTTCCAGGGCGTGAATGTTACAGTCCCGGGAATGGAGCGCTGATTCCCTTTCCCTCAGCAGATCGAACAGGGCGGCGCGGGCCGACCGCTCGTCCTCGGAAGACATCAGTGCACTGTGCATCTGAGGATCGCTCGACCATAGCAGGTCCTGTCCGATGTCCTTGGCCTTCCTTCCGACTTCCTCGGAAGGCTTCGCTGGGGTCTTCGTGTTGCGCATAATCTCACCTTCGCCGCCCTAACCGAACTGAAAATGGGATCGTCCCGCAGCGCGACGTTCTTTATTAGAGGCTCATCTTACTTATCGTTTCCCCCGGCGCGAAAGCATACGATTATCTGGCCCCATGGCGATGCAGTGTGAATGTCCGATGAGACGGAGCTTCCACTTCAGGCCACGATCAAGGTCGACCCTGGCGTATGCCGCCTACCGAGCACCATCCAGGCCCGCACCGATGGGATGCTGGTGGAGTTCGAGGTCCTGCACAGCGACTGCCCGCAAGTGCGCAACCTGAAGAAGGTCCTGAAGCAGGTGGAGATCTGGGACGTGATGAAGATGCCCTTCAACGAAAATATCGTCTATGAGATGTGCGGCCAGGTGCTGAAGCACTCCTCCTGCCCGGTCCCCATGGCCATGATCAAGTGCGCCGAGGCCGCTGCGGAACTGGCCCTGAAGAAGCCGGTGACCGTGGAGTTCGTTCCCTGATCATTCCGCCAAAATCTTGTCGATGGATGGCATGCCGACCACCGCGCTCGGCCCGGCCAGGTACATGGCCACGAAAAGAGATTCGCGTATCTCGTCCTTGGTGGCCCCGGCCTCCTGGGCCTTTTTGGCGTGAAGCATGAAACACTCGTCGCACTTCAGGACCGCTGTGACCGCAACAGCGATGAGCTCCTTATCCTTGAAGCTCAGCTTGTTGTCCTTGAAGACCTCGTTCTTGAAGCGGTACATGGCTCGAATTACCTCGGGCTGCTGCTCGGCCAATTGTTCCAAGCTCATGGAGCAAGAATCGTTCGGCGGAGATATTAACGATTGCGGGAAACAACCTTTTTCTAACACCATGGTGTTAAGGACGACGTGCAACCAGAGGAGAGAGCGGTCGATATCATCAAGGGAATGACCGGCACCCGCATGGCCTTCCTGCTCAGCCCGGAAGTGATCACCTCGGTCCAGAGGATAGAGGACAGCATCAAGTCCCAGATCGGACTGGACGTGGTGAACGAGGGAGTGAAACAGTGCCTGAGAAGGCAGTACGTAATCTGCGTCATCAAGGACACTCGCTTCCGCCCTCCGCCGGAACCGACCGTGCTCATGATGGGCGACTCCGACCTGGTGCTGGGGACCGAGATCCTTCCGGGCCAGCATTCCAACTATAAGGAAATGGATAACATCTGCTGGTTGGGTGATGATTTCGTCGTCTTCACGGACAAGGTCCCTAAGACCAAGGAGTTCTTCCTGATGCCGCCCGTATCGTTCCCGGAGCTGGAGCAGATCCCTGGCGCGGTCAACATCGTCTCCTGCAGCCCATCGCCCCTTGGCGACCTGATCATCAAGAACTATTACGGGCTAGAGGACGACCCGAAGCTGGCCAGCATCCTGGTCGGCTTCGACATGTCCTGATCTTTTTATTTTTTATTTGATCGGCCGTCGCAGCACGGTCCTTCAGAATTTTATTTTAAAAAAAGAAGATAATGGTAAAGGGTTTGTCTTGGCGAACTCAACCGCCCCCGCTGGGGGTCAGGGTGGAGATGTCGGCTTCGATCTCTTGACCCAAGCCCTGCATCTCTCCCAGCACCACAGTACGGGTCCTTTCCTTGTAGGAGGTTCGCTTGTACTCTTCCGCCTGGGCGGGGTCCAGGAGACTGGAGACGTACCAGAGGTCGTAGGTGTCGAGCAGAGCCCATTCCACCCCGTCGCGCTCTCGCACTTCCAGTACCTTTCCCACCGTCCCGGTGATCCTGTACTTCGCGAAATCTCCTACTTGCATTGGACACCTTACTTAGCGGGGATGATCGCGGTCCTCTCACCCATCGGCACGAACTCGCGCAGGCAACCGCGGCCAAACTCCTTGGTGATGTTGGCCCAGTCGAACGGCAGGTTCTTGTCAGCGAAGGCGATCTTGACCAGCGGGTTGGCCACGTAGGCGTCTCCGCGAGCGGCGTGGGGAGCCAGGGCGATACCGGTGTATCCGCTCAGGTGACCCACGTTCATCGCGTAGTTCGGGAAGTTCGGACCGCGCAGCTCGTGCGGCAGACCCTCGTCGCTCCTGTAGGAGAACGAGTTGGACGCACCGCAGTTATCCTGCAGGTCGTATCCGTAGAACCCGAGCCTTCCTAGCCTCTCCCTGTGTTGGTACATAGAGAGATACCAGCCGTTGACACCAGCGTTGGCGTTACCAGTGGCGAAGGCGCAAGCGATACCGGTTGCGGCTGCGGCCACGGTGGCCCTCTGGGACCCACCGAAGTGGGCTTCCATGGCGGCCGGGTAGCGCTCGTACATCTCCAGGGCGTAGGAGTTGACCTCGGACCCGAGCTTCTCGATCAGCTCGGAGCTGGGCTTGCTCTTGCAGAGCCCGCCGTACTTGTCCTTGATGTGGTCCACGGCCCAGTAGGTGTAGTCCTCCAGGATGTTGTCGGTGTAGGCGGCGGTGGCATACTGAGTGAACCCGACACCGCCGGACATGTAGGATCCGAGGTATATCTGGTCCAGAACCACTGCGCCCAAGGCGACAGCTTCCAGGGAAGCGCGAGCGGGGTCGTCCGGCTTGGTCCTGGTGGACTGCACGCAGTCGGCCAGAACTCCGAACGGAATTCCACCGGGCTCGTTGTTACCCCTGGCCCTTCTGGCGGGCATCATGGTACCCATTTCCACCATCGCAGCGTGCTTGGCGGCAAAGGCGAAGTCGGCGATAGCGGCTTCACCGGCTGCCAGCCGGTACGCGGTGATGAAGGCCATGGAGATCTGCATCGCAGAGTGCCTGGAGATCGTACCACCATCGCACACACGTCCGACGATGGACGGGACACGGACGACCTGCCACAGCTTCTTGCCGACAGCGGCCTTCAGCTGCTTGGCCTGGTCCGCGGGGAACTCCTTGTTGATGTCAATGACGAAGCACTTGTCGATCTCGTCGATCAACTCGTCGTCGCCAGAGAACACCTTGACGTAAGAGTCCTTCACGATCTCAGGGCAAAGCTCGGCCATGTGCTCCTGAACCACTGCGCCGCCTGGCATGGTGTGGTTGACAGCTTCCAGGTAGCGGTTAATGGTCTCAGGGGTGACCTCCTTCGACAGCCTCTTCTCAATAACGTTGTGGGCTACGTCCAGACCGACGATGACGGTCCTGCGGATGTCGTCCCAGCACTGCTGCATAGCAGCGTTGTTGACCCAGTGCAGGTCATCGGCCTCGCCATAGATGTCCGTGTGGGACAGCTGGTAGGGCATCAAGACACGCTGGCCGAGAGCCACACCAACATCCTGGTTCATCATGGGGATTCCACGGGCCTTGGCAATCTTGTTAGACTGCTCAACCCACTCCCGCTTCCTCTTCGACTGTCTCCAGCCTCCGTAGGAGTAGTGCTTGGAGCGGACTTCCGTGGGGTCCTCCTTGAACTTCTTGTGCATGGCGGCGATGAACATCTTTTCCTTTTCTTTCGCCATATTTAGTCCTCCTTGACATCGAAGGGCTTGAAGCCGCACTTGGTTCTCAAGGTGTGGATCCTGAGGTTCTGCCTCATGACTTCCTCGTCGTCCCTCATGTCAACGCCATCGGCGCGGAACATGGTGGTGTGCTCCTTCAACCACTTCTCGGGCATGGGCTTTCCGACCGGAACCGGCTTGTCCAGCGGGACACCGACCTGGTCCTTCACGTACTCAACCTCGCCCTTCTTTGCGTTCCACCGGAACCTCTGCCAGGCATCGAACATCAGCCCGTTCTCGTCCAGCCTAACGGCGTGGCCGTGCACGGTCGCTCCCCTGATACCGGTCCTAGCGGTATCGAAGGTCTCGTTGTCGATGAGTTCCTTGGCCACCTTTTCGACGTCCCTCTCCCTCATCTCGATGATCTGCCTTCCGGACAGGGTACCAGTGTCGATTCCCCTGAATCTCCACATGTACATCTGCGCCCTCACATACGGAATGATGGGGGCCCAGTATACGGAGTCAGTGAACTGAACGTACCTGATCCTGTCTCCCTTCTTCGCACCCTCGATGGGCTCGACCAATGCCCTGATGGGGCAGTCGGGCTCGTTGCCCTCAGCTAGCGGCGGGTGGATGGTGGCGTAGTCGGAACCGGGGACCCTGTGTCCCAAGATCTTGACCACGTCGTCCATCGGAACGTCGCGCAGCTTCTCCAGCTTGACGCTGGGGTCCATGAACCGTCTGCGGTTCTTGGCGGGCAGGGTGTTGCCAGGATAGAATTGTGCCTTGTACTTTGTCTTAGCCATGTTATTTCACCAATCCTTTCTTGTAGTCTGAAGTAGTGGGCTTGAACTTGTTGTAGCGACCTACCTCCAGAGTGAAACTGAAGGGTAGCACTTCCTTGCATACCTCCTCGACGTCCTTGAGAGCCTGTGGCACTAGGTCAATGTCGCTTATTTCTACGAATATGCGACCGACCTGGACCGTGAGCTCCAACTCCTCCCCTCTGACCTTGATCATCTTCCGTTCCGGGTGATTAACCGGACCACCAGTGCCGGGACCGGCCTTCATTACAGATGGCAGGCCCTCGCCCTGTATGTTGATCTGCCTGACGTTCTTCACGGTGTACAGCTTGTTCAGCAGCACTTCCGTGGTGGATGCCAACAGCAGCCTCTCCGGGAAGATCTGGATCTCAGGAAGTGGGACTCCTTCGGAGGCAGGTGTACTCATGTTCAGACCAGCTCCTTCAGCTTCTTGGCCTCCTTGCCTACCATCTTCATCGGGTTCTTGAACACATCAATGTCACCGAAGACTTCCTTCAGCACCAGAGAGGTGTTCTCGGCGCTGAAGTACTGAGTACCAGCGTCCAGAGCGCATCCGGCGGCGATGACGGGTATGACGGTTCCCTTGGCGTGCCTAGTAACCACGTGGTTTCCGTGGAACAGTCCCGGGCCGCCTCCACCGTAGATGGAGTGGCTGAAGAAGGACATACCGACGGAAGTACCCATGGCCCTGCCGTAGTCTACACCGGGCAGGCTGGTCTCGTGCTCCACCAGGTCGTTGTAGTACAGAATGGTGGACGGGATACCCTGGGCGGCCCTAGCGGCACCGATGTTCACGCATATTGCAGCGAGCATACCGGCAGACACGTAGGCGTTCCACAGCGGGTAGTCGTTGGTAACGTACTCAACGAATCCGGAGGGGAACTTCTTTCCCTTCTTGATCACCTTGTCATCTAGCGCCCTGCCAACCATGGAAGCGACGACATCACCGACGGTGCCGGTCTTGCCGTTCTCCTTGACCCAGCTGTAGACCAGGTTGTTGGCGTTCAGACCCTGGTAGGCCAGGGACAACAGGTGCTGCCTCTCGAAGTTACCGACGGCGTCGCCCATCTCGTAGGCGGCCACGGTCTCGTATATGGAAGACAGCGCGGCTGCGTTCATGGCGTTCCTGCCAGTCAACATGACTATGTGGTTGGCCATGATGTTCCTGAGCGCGTAGCCAGTTCCTTCGTTCAGCTGCGGCACATCCAGAATGGTCTTCAGGTTGGACCCGACCATGTTGATGGTCTGCGGGTATCTTCCCCAAACTGCTGCCTTGACCATCGAGGCCTCGAACATGTTCACGTCGAACTGGTCGATGATGGCCTCAGTGACCGCGGCTGCCACGGCGGTATATCCGGTGGTGTACTCTGCTCCAGTGTCTATCCTGTTGCTGGGGCAGGTTACAACCATCCTCTTCCCGTCAGCCATGACCTTGACCTCGGTGTCATCGTCCTTGGCTACCTTCAGGGTGTCCTTGATCTTCTTGGCTATCTTGTCCGCGTTCGCCACTACTGCGATTTCCAGAACCCTGCCGGGAACGTTCAATCCGCCAACCGCTCCGGTCTTGAGACCCTTCTCAATACCCTCGAGGTTGACTGCGATCGTTCTCTTCGTCAGAGATATGGTTCGCTTAATGGCGGCGTTGTTTAAAGGACTTATAGCGTCCAGAGGCACATCCTTCTCGATTAATTTGCCTCTGTCGTCATACAAGTCCACCTTGTCCTTGTATTTTGCCATTTTTTACCTCCTTTTCAATAGCTCGGTCCCCTCAAGCAGATTTACATCAATCCTGAGAAAACCGGTACCCCTTGCGGACTCGACAATGTATAGTTAGAATATAAGCTTGATGATGGATGGATAGTCCATCCATGTTAAACAATAGCTTAATTTTTGTCTCACCCCAGACAAAAATGGTCTAGTTTTAACGTCCTAAAATTTTTTAAAATTTTTTAAGTTCCATATAATTATAATTTCAATTATTAATTTTTTTTAAGTATTTATTATAATAATATCTATACCGATTCGCACACGCTTTTAACGTGATCGAGGACTGTTAACGCATCCTCCTTTTTAATATCTCGGTAATTTTCCGCAAAGAACCGGTCGTATGTTCTCGCTTGACCCTCACCAAGTAGCTTGTGGGACACCTCGAAGAAAATGGCGATAGTTCTACGGGGATAGTAGATGGACCTCATCTCGCTCAGGATCCCGGCCCTCTGCGCCGAATCGATGACATCGGCCATCAAGGCCGTGTCCAAAAACGCCCGCAGATTGACCAACGGCTCGGACAAAGGCTCCATGGTCTCCGGGTCGAACACCAACGCCACCTCGTCGTCCCCTTGGACCTCTCCGCTGGAATACATCTTGAATATTCGTCCGACCCCGGTCATGCCGTAATGTCCCATTTCTGCCGCCCGAAGCGCCCCCATGCTCCCCCCTCCGACCACCTTGACCTTGCGGTTCAGAAGAGAGAGTATCTCCCGATGGCCGACCGAGCAGCTCTGCAGGAACACGCCGTCGATGATGGCCACCAGCTCGACGCCTTCCAGATGTTGCAGGTCGCCTCTCTTCACTGGCGGACGGTAATCGGCGTCGAGGATCTCCCTGGCCTCGGCTAAAGGAAGACTTGGCCCCAGAAATACGACCGGCCTCATGCCACCAGCCTCGGACCCATGCGGTCCATGTCCATGGCGAAGATCTCCATTCCAGGTATGATCACGCGCACGACAGGAACGCCAAGCTCCGGCCGGGTAAGTTCGACCACGATGACCTTCTCGAAGCCGCGGTCCATCAGATGGTCCAGGACCACCTCTATGTCCTCCAGGAGGTCCTTGGTGTCGAACTCCGGGAAGTCGGATATCCTGACCTCGTCGGACGGGGAGAAGTACATGGAGTTCATGCTCTTCATTCGTTCATAACCGAGCGTTCGATTGATGTCGGCCTTGGTGGTATCCTCGCGGGCGCCGTGTATCTGGGTGCAGCGGCTCTGCGCTACCTCGGTCAAAGCCCGGATGGCCGCCACCCTGGGGCTCAGATGCGTTCCGACGCCCAGGTTGAGAAGCGCGGGGTCCTTCATCCTGACGTCGTCCGCCGCGGCGGCGATGGTCGGAACGCCGACGTCACTGGTGAGGTCCTTGAGATGCACCTCCACCCCTTGCTTTTTGAACTTCTGAAGAAGGTCGCTGACCACCGCGCAGTCGTCCCCCACGACGATCTCGCCTCGCGGTTTCCGCCTTGCCTCGCATATCGACCAGGCATCTCTTTCGATCACCTCGCACATGGCGTGGAGTATCGCCTCTTCGAGATTGTTGCCGGAGGCGAGTCCGTTCGTGTTGCTCCGGAAGAGCTGAAGGTCCTTGTTGGATTCGTAAGGATGGTACACCGCCCCGGCCGGAACCCAGATGTCCTCACCTTCGATGAGGTCGTACCCCTTGACCCAGGCGATGGGATGGAAGTTGACGTGGACATTGATCATCTGCGGAAGGATGAGGGAACGGGGGTCGATGGCGTTCTCCGAGGCCAGCATGTTCTCCATCAGGTCCCGCCGGACCTTCTCTCCCTTCGGTTCGGCGGAGTAGCGCTCCATGGCCTCCATGATCGCCGAAACGCGCGCCTGCTCCCGGCTGGCGCCTTTGCCGTTGTAGATGGATATCGCTCCTTCCTTCGCCCCGGGCCTTATGCTGGAGAAAACCGGTATGCCGATGCGGTCAAGGTCGGTTATGTCCGCCACGCGGGTGATTCCTGCGGTCGGGAGCAGCGGCTCCACCCGCTTCAGGGTGGCCTCGGGGCTGATCGCCCGGTGGCCGTCCTTGGTGTACGTCTTGGCAACAGGGTGGAGTTCCATGGGTGGGGAGAACGTCCGTAGAATCAAAAAGCTTTTCCGTCATCGGTCCCGGGAACCTTCGTTCTCCGCCAACGGTAAGGCCAGATCGAACATGGCGTCCTCGTTTATCGGGATCCGTTCGATGAGTATGTCGACCTCCACCCGCTGCACGTTCGGTATGTTGACGATCTTGTCCTGTATGAGGTCGTAAAGACTGTCCACGCTGCTGGCATAGACCTCGCATATCAGGGAGTGGTCCCCGAACACCTTATATGCGTATTGGATGCCAGGGAACTTCTTGAGCTCATCGATCACAGCTCCCAGGGGAGACCCGACCACCTGCAGCCCGATCAGGGCGCGCATCAGGCCCAGCTTCCCGGTGTTCACCTGCATGGTGTAGGCGTTGACGTAGCCGTCCTCCTCGAGACGGGAGATGCGCCTGCTGACCGTGGCCTTGGACACGCCAAGCTGATCTCCAATGGTGCCCAGGTTCTCCCGGGCGTTCTTCCTCAGCATCCTGAGTATCTTTAGGTCGATGAGGTCCATGATAAGGCCTGCAAATTAATTGCATGCTGACCATTGACAACGCTATTATATTGACCTTTGTTTGAAAAATATGAAAAAAAGTAAAGGATTTTTAAAAAAAATTGTGGTATTAACCGGTCTTTATCTTTCCCTTCTCCCGAACCGGCTTGACCCTCTGGAGGACCTGCACGACCTCATCCAGCTTGGTGGCCGGAATGCCGACCAGCATTTCGGTGGGCTCCAGGTCGGTGGACTTGCGGCAGCCATAGCACCCTATGGACATGCTGAGCTTGTCGTTCAGGTACGGGAATACAGTGGAATAGGCGCAGCTGGCCTGGAAGGCCTCCAGCTCGACCACCATCTTGCCGCCTTCGTTGAACTTGGCCGCCACGGGTAGCAGCCAATACATCTGTTCCGGGGTGCCAGTTACCACCACGACGTCCGGCGGTATCTCCGTCTTGCTCAGGGGCGACACGGCAGTGGCGATGACGGAGCCGGTCTCCAGCTGCGGGCGCTCCTCGATCATCTTCTTGGCGGCCTCCACGCTGTCGAACATGCCCAGGTTGTAATGGAACTCCCCGGCCTTCACCTTGTCCGGTATGGGCACTATGCCCAAGGCGGAAGCTCCCACGTGGCAGGCATGCTTCTCGCTGGTGAGGATGAGCTTCTCTCCCCTTCTGGCCCTCATGATGGACTGGCAGTGGCGGATGTTCTTGTCAGGCACTTGGTATCCTTCCGGAAGCGGCTGGCCCTTCTTGACCAAGGTGACCGCCACCGGCTCTGTCTTCAGCTCGAGCACGTCCATCAGGACGCGGGAACAGTTGGCGTAGTCGGTCAAATTAACACCTGATAGACAATACAAATGGGCTTAGTTAATGGTTGGCATGTTCCCATCAATCGACGGCGCATACCCACCGGTCGTAGAAGGGGTCCCGTTCGTTCTCGAAGACACGGGGAGTTCTCCCCTTGGCCTCGGCCCAGGCCTTCAGCTGCTCCGCCTCCTCCTGGGTCCCCACGGTCACCAGCACGTGGTCCCCCAACTGCAGCACCTGCTCGAATATGATCTGCCAGGTCCAGGAGGTGCCCGGCCCGATGTCGCCGGCCATGAGCATCAGGGCGAACGATGCCCTTTCCAGATACTGGGAGGCCTTGGTGGCGTCCAGCTGAACGGTGCTGTAGGTCTGCAGCCTGCCCTGCTTCAGGCCCCGGCTGAGAAGTGAGAGGTCTATGTCGAACGAGAAGGCCCTCAACCCCACCTTGGACAACGCTTGGCTGCCCACCCCGGAGCCGCAGCAGCAATCGTAGCAGCGATCGCCGGGCTTGAAGTTCCATTCCTTCCAGACCAGGTCGGACACCTTCTTGGCCCGGTCCTCGGGAACGTCCTCCATGGCCGGCTCGACCTCCTCCATCACCCTTCTTGAGAAATGGTCGTAGACGGCTTCCCGGAAGGTCTCCGTATCACAGGAAAAAACCTTAATGTCCAGTTCCGGGAGGGCCTCGATCAGCTCATCGGACGGTTCCTTCCAGAGGAAGGTGACAGCCTTCCAGCCGTGGTCCTCCCTGGCCATGGCCAGGGGGACCTCGTCATGGCTTATCAGCAATCGCGCCTCATTGCCGCCTCGCAGCATGTGCGCCATCAGGGTCTCGTTGGACACGTCCTCGAAGTTACCCTCGAGCAGTCTCAGTTCTTCCAGGTCGAAGAGTTCGCAGATGGCCATGGCAGGGCGGAATCATCGCTTGGATTATTAATAACTGGTCAATTACGCAGGACAATCCGCAAACCGATAAATATCCTCATACACTCCCCTTTGAGGATGAGAACACAGCCCAGGAGGGATTGGGACCTCTGGTCCATAGGGATCCTTTCCCTTGTGCTCATATTGGTAATTTACGCCCTGCCGGACAGCGCGCTCCGCATCGTCATCGGGCTTCCCTTCATCCTGTTCTTCCCGGGATATTCCGCGTTATCGGTGCTCTTTCCGGAGAGCAAGGACCTGGAAATAATTGAGCGAGTGGCACTATCTTTCGGACTGAGCATAGCCATATCCCCGCTGGTAGGCTTCGGCTTGAATTACACCCCGTTCGGAATTCGGCTCGCGCCGATACTGTTCTCGTTGGCCGCATTGAACGTGGCCCTGAGCGCCGGCGGGCTATACCGCCGCGATAAGGCCGAGGAGCCGTACCTGCCGTTCGATCCGGCCGTGGTATGGAAGAAGTATGCAACGCAGTTCAGGGCCGAGAAGGGCCTGGACAAGCTTCTGACGATCGTGCTCGTGATATCCATCCTCTCTTCGGTGATCGCCCTCGTCTACGTGGTCGCGGTTCCCCGCCAAGGGGAGAGCTTCACCGAGTTCTACATACTGGGACCGGGAGGCAACGCCACCGGATATCCTCGGAACCTCACCGTGGGACAGGACGCCTCGGTGATCATAGGCATCGCCAATCACGAGCACCGCACGGTCGAGTATACCGTCGAACTGTGGCTGGTGAACATGAGCTTCGTGGACAATGCCACGCAGGTGCACGCCATGTACTTCTTCGATTCGTTCAACGTGACCTTGGAGCACACCGATGTCGATCTGGAGGGGGAATGGCAGTCGCAGTGGGAGCTGCCCTATGAGTTCAATGTGACCTTGGGAGGCAATTACAAGCTGTGGTTCCTGCTCTACAAGGACGGCGCTCCCGCCCTTCCGTTCGCCCCGTCGCCGATGCTCGATTACACCGGCACCTCCGCTGAGGATAGGATCATAAAAGCGGTGGAGAACGAGGTGCAGAGCCTGAACCTCAACCTTCGCGTGATGGAATGATCACATCACGGTCAGATAGCGCCGGTCGTACTCGTCCATCAGCGCGTCGCGGAACTGCCTATCCGACCCCTCCGGAAAGGCCTTGCGTTCTTTGGCTCGAGCCAAAAGCTCATCGGCCACCTGCTTTCGCTGCGTTAACTTGAGCTTGCGGACCTCTTCCATGATCTCGTCCAGTCCGACAAGTTCCACAAGTTGCCCGTTGACCAGGAGCTTCTCGCCCTCGTTGAACGACAGCCCGGTATCGCAGCCTATGCAGTTCACCTTGGGATCGTCGCCGCTCATCTCAGTTCAGAAAAAGAAGGCAAATAGGGGAAAAAAGGGTTTCGGTCTACAGGAAGTAGAACCGGGTGTTGTAGGTGAGGCAGACGTTCCCCATCTTCTCCAGGCGGTCCAGGACCCCGGAGTAGCGGCGGACCATTACCTTGCCTTCGTCCGGAAGCTTCTCCCTGAGCAGCTTGACCTCCTCCAGGAGCTTGTTGGCGTCCTCGACGGAGAATATCTTCTTGCTCTCCACGGAGGACGGGACGCTGGCCACGATGGCGCAGTTGTACTTCTGAGCTATTCCAGGCAGCGCGCTGTTCTCCGGTCCGAACGTACCCATGCAGCCCCTGCCCTCGTCCCAGGACAGCGGGCAGGTGAGACAGGTCGCGGCCATGTCGTCGAACGACAGCATGTCCCAGCCGGTGAGGCGGTCGTCCTTGCCGGCCTTCTCCATCAGAGCGTTCATCCGGGCGGCGGGCACCTTGTCCAGGGATATCCATCCGGTGTAAAGCTTCTGGCTCTCGGCCGTCAGCAGCTGGCGGTCCCCTTCGTTCTTGACCTTATCCAGGTACAGCGTCTCCATCTCCGGGTCCAGCCGGTTCCGCTTGAGGAAAGCCTCCCAGTCCGCGCCCATCAGCAGCTTGGCCTGGCTTACCGGCACGACCACGTCGAACTCGGCCAGGTCCTCGAATCCGGAGACATCCTTCAGGTTGACCTTCAACAGGGTGTTCTTCCCGATCTTGCACAACGCACAGTCGCTATCTACTTCGCAAATCGCTATTGAAACTCCCATTCTATCCCTTCCTATCGCTTATTACAAAAGGGCGGTATATATCGGTTGTCCCCATAACGCTGAAATTGATTTTTGTCTGACAAAAAGTACTTAACGGGTACTACCTGGCCATAACACGTTTTATATATTATTGAAATTGAATACACGGAGGGAATGGCAATGGCGGAAACGGACACGTGGCCTATGGCCAGCGGTGACTATGTCCTGGGCAACGAAGCTTCGCCTGTGGCGGTGCTCATAGTCGGAAGAGGTGCCGTGGAGGTCCCGCGAGAGCTGTACTGCATCAAAGGCATCCTGAAGACGGAGAACATAGGGCTGGAGAGGGTCATCGCGAACGTCATCTCCAATCCGAGGATAAGGGTGCTGGTGATCTGCGGCAAGGAAGAGTTCGGTCACTTTCCGGGAGAGGCCATACACGCCTTGATGAAGAACGGCGTGGACGAGCACCGCAGGATCCGGAGCACCAGGTCGGCCATCCCGTTCCTGTGCGACCTTCCGCCCGAGGCCATCGAAAGGTTCCGCCAACAGGTGGAACTGGTGGACGTGATGGACGATTCGCCGGCGCAGGAGATCGCCGCTTACGATCCGATATACGAGTTCGAGCCGGACAGCAGGGACCGGCTGGAGAGCAAGCTGAGGGAGCTGGCCGGGAGAAAGTATGAACCGTTCCCCGGCGAAGCGGTTTTCGTCCGTTCCAAGGCCTTCGCCGGAGAGGTGGGAAATGTGGCCAAGCAGCTGCACCTGGCCTCCGACGATTTCATCACTCCCATGCTCCGCCTTCCCTCGGACGGGCTTAACACGGAAATGGGGATGGTCCTGCTGGACCAGGAGTTCGGGGTGGTCCTCGAGCCCTTGCAGGGCAGGATAATCACCGTGCCCTCAGTTGATCTGGCGTTGAAGATGCGTTCCTATCTAACGGGGTTCTGACATGTACAAGTTCCAGACCGCGCAGCGTGAATTGAGCATTGGTGGCGTGAGCGTCGGGGGACAGCCTGGAAAGAGACGGACCATGTTGGTCGGGTCCCTGTTCTATCCAAGGCACTCGGTGGTCCTGGACCCCCGCAAGGGAGCGTTGGACCGGGCGAAGCTGAACGAGAGGCTGGACAGCTATATGGCGACCATAGCTAATTGCGGCTGCCCCTCCGGCCTGATGCTCTATGCCGAAAGCTGCGAATCCGCCCGGGCCTACCTGGAAGCGGTGGTCGACAAGGTGCCCGGACCGCTGTTCGCCGATTCCGGAAGCGCCGAGGTCCGATCATCGTTCCTGAAGAGCGCGCAGGAGATGGGCGTGCTGGACCGGGTGGTGTACAATACCATCAACGCCGGCCTTTCAGAGGAGGAGACGGAGGCGCTGCGAGCCTGTCCGCCGGTGAACGCGGTCGTACTAGCGTTCAATCCCCGCGGGGACGACGTCAAGGGAAGAATATACATGTTGGAGAACGGGGACGACCTGATCCCCCAGGGACTGGTCCCGGCAGCGGAGGAGCTGGGGATAAGGAACTTGCTGATAGACACCGCGGTCACCTCGCCGGACCTTAGCGCCGGATCCGCTCTGCGGTCCATTCTGGTGGCCAAGGCGAAGTGGGGCCTGCCGACCGGCTGCGCCCTTCACAACGCCGTGGAGTGCCTGCGCCTGGACGGACTGGAAGACCCCAAGGAGGCCAGACGCAGCGTTGACGCCTCGGCGGTGGCCATAAGCATCATGGCCGGAGCTGACTACGTCGTCTATGGCCCCTTGGAGTACGCCAAACGCACCATGCCGGTGGCTTCGTTCGCCGACAAGATGATGGAACAGGCGGTTCGGGACCTTTAGAGCTCCATCGAGCAGCCCGAACCCAATAACAAGAACCCGGGGAAGCGGTCCGAGAACAGCTTGGTCGCCGCGAAGCCAGTGCAGTGCATGGGAGCCACCTTGCTCACTCCGGTCCGCTTCACCCCGTCCACGGTCTTGAGCAGGACCTCGGGGTCGGCCTTCCACATGTGGAACCCTCCGGCGGTCATTAGCAGCCTCTGCCCGGTGTGCATCTGCGCCTGGGTGAGGATGTTGACTATTCCCGGATGGCCGCAGCCTGTTAGGACGACCAGCCCGTTCCGGGTGGACAGGTACAGCGCCTGCTCCTCCCTTATGATGTCCTGAGCGGTCTCACCGTCCCTTTCCATCAGGAAGGAGACCGGCCTCTCGAAGTCCGTCCTTCTGAATACCTCCCCGGAGGTGCTTATACCGGTGACCAGCTCCTTCGGCCGGTCATCGTAGATCGGGGGGTTCTCCTTGAGAAGGGAGAGCAGCTCGGCCGACGGCCCTATCTCCTTGCGTGCGCCTGAGGTTTCCACGAAGCGACGGCCTTGGAAGGTCAAGGGATGGGTGTGCACCGGAACGCCTTCCCGAAGCAGGAACGGTAGGGCGCCCAGATGATCGTAGTGTCCATGCGATATGAAGACCAGGTCGATGTCCTTGGGCCGAAGGCCGACGAGTTCCAGGTTGTGCTGGAACACTTCTTTCGATGATCCGGTGTCCAGCAGGACCTTTTTACCGCGGTCGGTCTCGATCAGAATGGAAAGCCCATGCTCTGCTAGAAAGTTGCCGGGCGCCTTGGAAATGGATTGTAAGGGGTTTGCCGTGCCCGAATTATCGTCGACCAAGCAGGTTAGGCGCAATTAAGCTTCTCCTTTCTTGACTATCTTGAGCGCGGAGAAGTCAAAGACCCCCTCGGGGCACACGGACTGGCAGTTCTTGCAGGCGGTTCCCAGGCAGTGCTCGGTGTTGATCCTGATCTGGTACTTCTTGTCGGAGATGGTGGACACCTGAAGGGCGCACTCCGGGCACTGCTTCTGGCACTTCTTGCAGCCGATACAGCCCTCGAAGGACCCCATGAGATAAACGCCAACATCGTCCAGGGTCTTCAGGCCGCGGGCCCCTATCACGGGGATATCGGACAGCACCAGGCGGACGGTCTCCTTGGGACGAACGATCTCCGGCAGCGGACGCAGACCGGCGATCTTGAGCATGTCGTTGTACATGGTCATGGACATGCCCTCGGTCCAATAGGCGATCTCGTTGACGTATATGTCCTCGAAGACCTTGCTGGTGGCGAACATGATGTGCTTGCTGGATATGGCGTTGGCCACGTCCTGCATCTTGTCCAGGCCGTCGTCGTCCACCAGGATGTCGTAGGACATCATCAGCGAGGTGTTGCCTGCCTGCACCGTTTTCTCCAGCACCCTCGGGATGAGCCCGACCGTCTGGGCCTTGATCGGGTCCACGTAAGTACCGGAAGCTCCGGCCATGTACATGGTCCTGATCTCCTCGTCGTCCACCCCGACCTCTTCTATGAGCGTGCGGTGCCCGGCGCGTATGGCTCCGGTGGCCTTACCCGCTTCGCGCACATCCTCCTCGCCGAAGTAAATGCCATTTGTGAGGTGTATCTTGCGGTCGGGAGTGTCCACGTACGGCAGCTTGATGACCCCGGTCTCCAGACCGACGGCCATGGCCGCCACGGTCCCGGTGCCGGTGATGCCCCTGGCGACGACCCCGTCCAGGCGCTTCTCGTCGCCGGTGCGCGGATGGACCAGGGCGGACTTGACCGGATGAAGCTTGTCGTTGAGGACCACGTTGTACCAGTAACCGTCATCGCCTGGAATTATGTCGGAGATGGCCTGAGGAGCGGCCAACATGCCGAAGTCGATGGACTGCCCCTCCATGGCCGGACCGGCCGCGGCGGAGCCGGTGTACAGCTCCCCCTTGTAGAACAAACCCATCTCGGCGTTGGTGCCGTAATCGGTGACCATGCAGGTCTCCTTCTTGTCCATCATCCCGGTCTTCATGATCATGGCCAGGGCGTCCGCGCCTATCTCGTGGCGGATGGACGGGGGGATGCGAACTTCAGCGGTGCGCTTGACGGAGCCCATGCCCAGCTCCTCGGCCTTGATGGAATGGGCCTTGCGCTCGGGGACCTTGACGTTCAGCCTCTTCAATATGGACTGTCCGGCGAAGGCCAGGTCGCGGATCTCGATCTTCTCGAACATGGACATCTGGGCGGGGTTGCCGCAGACGGACACCCTCTCGATCTCCTCGGGCTTGGCGCCCATGGTGGCGATCAGCTTGTCCACCGTCTCGATGACAATGCGGTGGCCGACGTCCGGCCCGTTCTCCATCCAGAAATGAAGATGGTCCATGATGTTGGCCCCGGGCAACGGGTGCCTCATGGTTATGGCCGTAGCCAAGATCTTGCCCTTCTTGTCCAGGTCTACCAGGTGCCCCCGGTAACCGCTAGTTCCCAAATCCAGCGCGACTCCCAATGCCATGGATAACCTCGAGGGGAGAATGCTATCGTCGGATTTATAATACTGTCCCCGTTTTATTACGTCCTCCGAAGGGTCGTCCAGATTCGGTCTTCATGGTTATCGTCCGAACTCTCAACGGGACAATGAAATTATAGTCGTAAGACCCTTAGCGGCGCTAGTGTGATTATATGAGGATCGCCCAGGTGACCGGTTTCTTGGGGAGCGGCAAGACCACCTTCCTTATCGAGGTGGCCAAGGAGCTGAACTCGCGGGGGTTGAAGGTGGCCACCATCGTAAATGACGTGGGTCACATCAACGTCGACCGCAAGTGCATGGAAGTGCACGGCATCGACACCATGGAAATTTCAGGTGGATGCATATGCTGCGAGGTGCAGGGCACGCTCACCACCACGGTCACCAACATCTACATGAGCTACAAGCCGGACGTCATCCTGGTCGAACCGACCGGGGTGGCCATACCCCTCGGCCTCAAGCAGGCCGCGGCGGAAACGGTGAAGAAGATGCCTAAGATATTGGAACAGTCCCCGATCGTGACCTTCGTGGACGCCATGCGCATAGACAAGCTCATGAACAACGTGCGGCGCCTCGTGGAAACGCAAATAATTGAGGCGGACGCGGTGCTCATCAACAAGGTGGACGCGGTGGGCGAGGATCGCCTCCGCCACGTGACGGAAATGGTCAGGGGGTTGAACCCGGAGGTCCGTTTGTTCTACGGTTCCTCACGGACGGGGCAGGGCATCAAGGACGTGGCCGACCTGATGATCAACGGTAAGGCGGTCACCTACGACCTCTCGGACGCCGAGGACCGCTTCGATAAGAAGTACGGGGAGTGAAAGGATGGACCTCAAGGAAAGGCAGCTCCTCACGCACCGGGCCTCGGACGAGCTGGGCAAGTTCTCCGTGTGGGTCCGGCTCTACATTAAGGACCCTCTTGATGGCGAACAATCGGAGAGGATGGTCCTGGACCTGATGAACGGTATCACCAAGGAATGCTTCGCCCGGGGGGCGGACATGATCGGGCACATCAAATCGTTCCTTACGGCGGAAGGAGGTTCCACCATATCCGTCAGCCTGATCGACATGGACATCCCGCCGACCGTGCAGAACCGCTTCGACGGCACCAAGATGATGCGCGGCGAGCTGATCGTCCACGTCATCGTGCACGGCCTTTGGGACCCCCAGGTCCGCGAGACGTCGTTGGAGTTCACCAAGGGGTTCATGGCCGAGCATGGTATCGATTACGAAGTGATCAACGACTTCTACGAGAAGGAGAAGCGGATCAAGGACTGAGCGGTAAAGGATATCTAAAGAGCTTGCCCATTACGGGATATGTTCCCGCGGGAGAGGTTCGAGGCAGCCTTCGAGAGGACCCCGGTCGACCGGCCGCCGATCATGTACCAGCATCTCGGAGCGGCGAGGACTGTTCTAAACGCCGCCGGGCTCACCATGCGGGAAGGGTTCCACGACCCGGAGAAGTTCGCCAAGATCTGCATCATGGCCCAGAGGATAACCGGCTTCGACAATGTGATGGCCGGCTGGGGAGATATTTTGGTGGAGGCCAAGGCCCACGGCACCAGGTGGAGGTGGCCGGAGAAGGACTACTATCCGAGGGCTGACGGGTACGCCATATCGTCATTGGAAGAGCTGGACAAGGTTCAGCCGGTGGACCCCTTGAAGGACGAGTTCTGGTCCGTCCCGCTCAGGGCCGCGGGGTTGCTGCAGGAACGCTACGGCCACGAGGTCGCGGTGGTCGGCTGCATCAACGGGCCGATGATGATGAGCGGGGAGGTCATGGGATATGAGAACCTGCTCATGTCCACATGGTCCGAGCCGGACCTGGCCATGCAG
>JBFYNB010000003.1:0-53155 GCA_041304605.1 Methanomassiliicoccales archaeon | reverse complement strand
CCGCCGGCGTCCATGGGGTCCTCGCTCTTCTTCATGAGCTCGGTGTTGTACTGCTCGTCGGTCAGGTCGTACTCCTTCTCCATGTTCTCCTTGAAGATGTTGCACTTGCGGGACTTGACCATGATGGGCAGGTCGCCGATGTGGATGTCCTTCTCCTCCTTTTCGATGCCGTCCTCTATGATGGTGACATCCAAAAGCATGGGGGCCATGTAGTTCAGGTTCCTGAGCCTGGCCTCCATCGGGGTGATGTTGTGAACGAAACCGTTGGCCTCGCGGACCATGGGCTCGCCGATCTTGAGGGTCGGCGGCAGGTGCTGGTCGACCTGGCCGGTCTTTTCATCCCGGCGGCGACCGACGCGGATCTGGACGATGCGCCCGTTGGTCTTCTCCGGGTCCAGCGTGATCATGCCCCGCTCAGGGTCCTCGGCGGACACCCGGACGTTGTCGACGATCTTCTGCATCCGGCTGTTCGGGTTGCTCTGGGAAGACAGAAAATCATTGAAACTGGCTATGTGATGGTTGACTATGCTGCTTTCTTTAAAGTAGAGTTCGACGAGGTCCCTCAATAAGTTCACCCTCTTATTACGAGGCGGTAGACTTCCGCCGTCTCGGACGTCTGGCTGTCCCTTATGATCCTAACGACGCTCTTCTCAGGTATGTCATTGTTTATGGCCACCTTGAGCGTCTTGATCGCCGCGTCGCTATCCTTTATCTTGGGCAGCTGGTCGCGGGTTATCTTGAGCCGCTTGAGGACCTTGTCGGTCTCATCATCGGTCAAAAGCTCGTGTCTGGGCACCATTGTGTGCTTTAATATGTTAAATGGTACGGAATCATCCAAACGAATCACCTCATACCATGCAGAAACCGTGTCGTTCCTCCACTAAGTATTGGCCTTATAAAAACGATTTGGGAATCGGGTTTGGATACTTCGGTCTGCATATTTCTTTCACCTACCCAAGCGGGCCCGCGGGGATTTCCGCATACACGGAAGTACCGCGTACCATTCGAACCCCGGACCACCTGGTTAAAAGCCAGATGCTCTCTCTAGGGACCCTTCGTCTCCGAAGGTCCTACCTAGCTGAGCTACGGGCCCATTGGTAAGTAAGTGCCGGCGTGTGAACGGGAGAGTAAATCCTTGTTGTATTTAACATTTCCCATCCACCACGGAACACTAGTCCTGTTGGCACGCCGATCAACATGGACCCGCCGGATGTTCCTGACGTTTCCACGTTATTGAAAGCAATGTATAAGAACATGTGCCGTGAAAATTAATATTTAGACATATAGAATATAAAATACCGTCCATGCCCCCTATGTATACAGGATAATAACGTAAAAGGGGACCCAGAAGAGGAAATTGCCTCTAGCGGCCACCAATCACGTTTTTATATGAGGACTATAATCACGCACAAAGCGATGTCCTATGGAGAATGAAAAGATCTGCAACTCATGCGGGATTCGGCTGGTGGGCAATGGCATCACCTTCTTCAAATGCCCCATCTGCGGCGCTGAGGAGATCGGCCGCTGCGCCAAGTGCCGTGACCAGAGCGTCAAGTACGAATGCAAGAAGTGCGGCTTCATCGGCCCGTAAGGTGGTAGTCATGGGAACCGTCGCCGTCACCTACTCGTTGATGCCCGAGGACACCGAGTTCGACTTCCAGGCCCTCATCGCCCAGCTGCCCTCATTGGTGCCGGCGAACGTCAAGGTGGCCAAGTCCGAGATCAAGCCCTTGGCCTTCGGGCTCAAGAAGCTGGAGGCGGCCTTCGTCATGGAGGACGCACCCGGTATGATCGACAAGCTGGAAGAGACCCTGCGCGCAGTGCCCGGCATCCAGAACGTCGAGACCGAGCAGGTCAGCCTGCTCTGAAATCACCTTTATAGGCCTGACAAGGCCATCCCTTTCCTGTTTTGGACGGAATCACCGTGCCTGAAGTTCTCATCTTCGATGGCTACATAGACGAACCAGGGTCCCTGGGGGTTCCACCTTATGTCCACCCTTTGCCGAGGGCGGTGTTCGGCGCGGTCCGGGATGCCGGGGGAACGCCTCATTACATCACCGTGGACCAGTGGAGGAAGGGAAAGAAACTACCGCCCTCTGACCTGCTGGTCGTTCTGTCGGGAATGTCCGTCCCCGGAAGGTACCTTCGGGGCATGCCGGCCTCGCGCCGGGAGCTGCTCCAGCTTATCGAAACCTATCGGGGGGAGACGGTTCTGGGCGGCCCGGCTGCTCTGGACCCGGTGCTCAAGGAAAGGTTCCATCATCCTCATTATCTGGATGCCGCCGCGGCGGTATACGATCTGCTTGACGTGGGCAAGGCCGGGGACCGCTGGCGCGAGAGCGAGGAGTGGGACCGCTGGATGCTGCTCGGTGCCGATTGCGTGCTTTCGCACCCGGACCACCCCCAGCCTTTGACGGCGGAGATGGAGACCTACCGTGGCTGCGTTCGCTACGTGAACGGTGGATGCTCCTTCTGCGTCGAACCGCTCAAGGGCCGACCGGTCTTCCGGGAACCGGAGGCGATAGTGGCGGAAGCTCGGGCCCTCAGGGAGAGAGGAGTGGTCAACTTCCGCCTGGGCTCGCAGACCTGCATAATATCGTACAAAGCAGAACTGGACGGTACCGACTGCCCGAGGCCTAACCCGGAGGCGTTGGAGTCGTTGCTGTCCGGCATGTCCTCGCTATCACCGAACGTCCTGCACGTGGACAACGCCAACCCGGCGGTCATGGCCCGGCATCCTGAGGAAACGGAAAGGATACTGGCATCGCTGGTCAGGCACTGCACGTCCGGCAACGTTCTGGCGCTCGGCATGGAGACGGCCGACCCGGAGGTCGGGAGAATAAACAACCTGAACGCCACCCCGGAGGAGGTGCTGTGGTCCGTCCGGAAGATAAACAGGGCAGGCGGCGGGAGGGGCGAAAGCGGCCTTCCATACCTTCTCCCGGGCATAAACGTCCTGGTGGGACTGGAGGGCGAGAAGCGGGAATCGCTGGACATCAACTACCGTTTCCTGAAAGGCATACTGGACGAAGGATTGCTGCTGCGCCGGATAAACATCCGCCAGGTCATGCCCGTCCGTCGGGAGTTCCCGCAGACCGTGAGCCATTCCGAGTTCCTGCACTTCAAGGAAAAGATAAGGCAGGAGATCGACCGGCCCCTGCTGGAGCGGCTGGTGCCTGTGGGCACCATTCTCCGTTCCGTTTATACGGAGATGCGCGAAGGCAAGGTGACCTTCGGAAGGCAGATAGGAACGTATCCGCTGCTGGTCGGCATCCCCCACCCGGTCGAACTGGAAAGGTTCTACGACGTGGCGGTGGTCGGTCACGGCTTCCGGAGCATCAGCGCGGTCCAGCATCCGCTGAACGTGAACGGCTGCCACATAACCGCCCTGGAGGGTTTGCCGGGACTGGGCAGGAAGCGGGCCATACGCCTGTTCCGGGCCCGCCCCTTGGAGGGTTACGACGATCTAAAAAATGCCTTGGACGACCCCAAGGTGGCCGAGGCCGTGCTTCCCTTCCTGAGCTTCGATCCTCCCGAACACTAATTATCAGGCAAGCGGATGAGGTGTAGCCGATGGAGTTCAGAGACCTAGCCCTGTACCCTTTCCTGAGGGACGCCACACTTTTCGTCAAGGAGCGGCAGCTGGGCCTGGACGACCTGATCGGTCATACGATAACGGCCGAGGCCAGGAGAAGAGGGAAGTCCCGGGTGCTGACCGCCCTCAGCGACCTCAGCATCTCAAATAATCCCGTCACCTCCGAGGACGAGGCGGTGCAGGAGATCCTGAGCTATCCTTATGCCCGCATCCTTGTCTCCTGCATTGGCGACGAGGCGTTGGTCCGCCGCTACGCGTTGGCGGAGGCCAAAACGTTCAACGAACGCCTGAAGAAGGAGGACGTTGCGACCATCATAGCCCTGGCCAAGGAGCTGGAGGTGGAGGCGTCGCTGGAGGAGGGCACCCTGCGCATGCACTTCACCGATTTTCTCAGTTACACCTCGGGACTGCGCGGGCCGGAGTGGAAGCTGGTCAACCAGGACATGCGCAAAGGCTTCGTGCTCCTGGAGAAGAACAAGTTCGTTCGGGTGCTGGAGCAGGCCCTGGACGAGAAGATAGAGGACGAGCTTCCGTTGCCGGTGAACGACGAGCTGCTGGATGCGGTGCGGGTGGACCTGGAGGAGGTCATCGCCGCCCTGGATGCGTACAAGGAGAAGTACCGGGACGAGGGCTTCGGGGAGGTCAGCATACTGAAGTTCCCGCCTTGCATGAAGAAGCTGGTGACCATGGCCCAGGCGGGACAGAACATGCCTCACGCCGGCCGTTTCGCTTTGGCAAGCTTCCTGAGCTTCATAGGCATGCCGGTGGACGACATCATCAAGCTGTTCTGCTCGTCCCCCGACTTCGACCAGTCCAAGACCGCCTACCAGGTCCGGCACATCACCGGGGACGGCTACGGAAAGAAGTACACCCCGCCGGAGTGCGCCACCATGCGCACCAACGGGATATGCTTCGAACCGGACGAGCTGTGCAACGGGAGAAGGGTGAACCACCCCTTGACCTACTACCGCATCCGCTCCTACGACAAGAGCCGGGACAAGAAGCCCGAGAAGGCCACTAAGCCTTCCTGAGCCAGTCGTAGGTCAGTACCGCCCTCTGGATGGCCGTGAGATTTCCGACGACCGCGAACCACAGCATCATGACCTCGAAGGCGTTGAACTGTATGCCCAGAAGTTCAACCTCCGTGTGGCCCATGAGCACCATGACCATCTGCACCAGCGGTATCAGGAACGAGAGCACTATGCGGTCCGCCCGGCCCAGAATTCCGGCGTACATGCGCTTCGCGCCTACCGCCTGGGCCTGGGTGCCCATGTAGCTGGTGAGCAGAACGCCGATCAAGGCCATCATGCCCAGGTAAGGCGAGCACCAGGCGCTTACGGCGACTCCGCCGATCATCAGCATGTCCGCGTACCGATCGAGAACGTGGTCCAGGAAGTCCCCGCGGCGGTCAGCGATGCCGGCCAAACGAGCGACTTTACCATCCAGTCCGTCCAGGAAGCCGCTGACGAGAACGACCACGGCGGATATCGGAAGAAGGACCCAGTGATCGAACGAGAAGTAAAGCATCACCCCGGCCGCGGCGGCCAGGATGATGGCCATGAACGAAATGTAGTTCGGATGGACCTTGATCAGGGCCTTGGCCACCGGGTCCATTATGAAGTCGACCTTGCCGCGGTGGGAATCTAGGACCATCTCAATGCCTCCTCGCTCCAGTCGATATTTCCCACGGCGTACTTTTCCTTTTCCCCGGCCAGTATGGCGAGCACCGCCCCTTCCGTCTCCAGAGGGGACATTTCGGTAGTGTTGACCTCGAATACCGGGACCTCAGAATCGACCGCTTCCGCCAGTATGATGTCCAGCGATTCGGCCAGGGCGTTCTCCCTGATCTTGGACAGGGGCCATTTCCTGGCCTCCAGCCTTTTGGCCAGAACCTCCGGGTGGCACCTGAGGACTATCACCGTGTCCACATCCAGAAGATGCGCGAGATGACCGACCAGAACGCCGTCGTTGAAAGACTCCTTGTCCAAGGCCTCCTGCAGCTCGTCCAGGTCCAGATCGAAGCTGTCCCTGGTCGGGTCCTTGCTCCGGAGAAGCCCGTGCCGCTTGGCCAGGTCGTTGACCTCCAGGACATTCCAGCCCTTGGCCTGCAGCTCTAGCGCCACGGTGCTCTTGCCCGTTCCGGGAGTGCCGGTCAAAGCGATCAACATCCCTAGGCCATCGTCTACCGGATAAAAAAGGGATGCCGAGGGGACCCCACCGCCCCCTCGCCCCCCGCGGACCTTCTCCATGCCTTCGGGGACATGCTGCCGAGCGGCACCGGGGTATAAGAACCGGGCGGGAGCATGCTACCGTCACGGTTAAATATCATGATCTGAAAATTTTAAGGCCAGATGGCATTTTTCCTGAAGTGCCTCCTCGAAGCGCAGATGCACTCTTGCTTGGTGCAATTGTTCCGACACCACAGCGGTCATCCTTCCCGTCGGTGGATAAAACCAATCCAGCCCGAGGTCGATGTCCATCAGGAAAAGGCCTTCCGCCTCCGCCAACCCCATCGATCTTCCCTGACCTTGCAGGGATGATCGTATCTCGTCCAAGGTCACCCTCCCCTGGCCGAGCTGGTCCAGGGCGGAGACGATGCGGCGGACCATGTTGCGCAGGAACTCCCTGGCCCGAATATCGATCACTATCAGTTCGCCCTCGCGGCGGAGCGTGACCGATCCCAAGGTCCGCAAGGTGACCTTACCGTCAGGCTTGCAGAACAGGCGGAACTCGTGTTCCCCCTCGAACACCTTCGCCCCCTCGATCATAAGATCTAGGTTCTGTCCGCGGTACGGCATATGGTAGCGGTACCAGCGGCCCTGCGCGCGGCGGGGAGAGAAGTTCTTGGGGGCTTCGGCCAGAGCGTAACAGAACACGTCATCGCAGGAGGCGTTCAGGGCGGCCAGCAGTTCCTGGGGACGGAAATCGGTATCCACCGCGAACACGTTGCCGAGGGCGCTAACGCCCCGGTCGGTGCGGCTGGCCACCCGGAAACGGTTCTCATCGGCCGAGGTGATCGCTCCGATCTTGATCAAGGCCTTGAGAAGCTCGCTCTCCGCCGTACGCTCGCCCGGCTGCCTCTGGGAGCCCATGAAACGAGTGCCGTCGTAAGCGAACTTGACCGCCACCCTGACCATGCGGGTCATATCTGGACAGGTGACTAAATGCTTTTCCGGTCGGTGAGGATAATTAGATAAATGCGGCTTCCGTCCCGGATACGATGCCTCAGGTGAAGGTCGTGCTGGTGGAACCCCGTGTCGACGGGAACGTGGGAGCGGTCGCCAGGTCCATGGCCAACTTCGGCTTCACCGAACTGTGCATGGTGAAGCCCTGCGAGCTTACCGACGAAGCGTTCAAGCGCGCCAAGCACGCCGGCTACATCCTGAAGGAGGCGCAGGTCGTAGGCAGTTTCGAGGAGGCCATCGCCGACTGCTTCCATGTTGTTGGGACGAGCGGAATAGTTACCGCCGGGGAGAAGCATTACATCCGCATTCCGCTGACGCCGAAGGAGTTCGCCGAACGGCTGGAGGACGTGGAGGAAAAAGTGGCTGTCGTGTTCGGTCCCGAGGACACCGGACTGCGACAGGACGAGCTCGCCAGATGCGATCTGTTAGTGAGCATACCGTCCCACGAGGACTATCCGGTGCTGAACCTGTCCCACGCCGTCACCATCGTTCTTTACGAACTTTACCAGAAGCAGATACGCGTTGGTTCGCCTAAGAAGGCCAGCGAGCATGAGAAGGAGAAGCTGCTGGAGTTCTTCGATGACCTCCTGGATGCCGTCAACTATCCAGAGTTCCGCAGGGAGCGCACCTCTATCATGTTCCGGAGGATGATGGGAAGAGCTATGCCCAGCCGGTGGGAGTTCCACACCATCATGGGCGTGTTCGGCGACGCGGCCAAGCTCATCAAGAAGAAGTGATCACGGGGCATACTTACCTAGTACCTTCCCCAGATCGTCCCCAGGCGCCACGCTCGGCATTCCCTCGACCACCTCCGAGATCCCAGTGACGATGGCTATCATACGGATGTTGCCCTCCATCCCCTCCTCCACCCTTACCCCGAACTTCACGGTCGCTTCATCGTCAAGCATCTTGGTTATGCTGGAGACGATCTTGTTGGCCCGCCTCATGGTGAGGTTGCTTCCTCCGGATATGTGGATTAAGGCTCCGGTGCCGCCCTTGATATCGACGTCGAGCAGCGGGCTGTTTATGGCGTCCCGAACCACGCCCTCGGGATCGGCGTTCTCCCCGTAGAGGATGGTGGATATCCCGCCCTGCTCCATGATCGTTTTGAGATCGGCGAAGTCCAGGTTGATGAGCGACGGAGTGGTCAATATGTCAACGGTGCCCTTGATCAGCTCGGATATCAGTTGATCGATTATCGCCAGCCCGTGGTCTACCGGCAGGTTCTCCACTATCTCCAGCAGGCGGTCGTTGTCCATGACCAGGAGGCTGTTGGAAGCTTCCCTGAGTCTTTTCAGACCCTTCATGGCTATGTTGCGCCGGTTGGCACCTTCGAAGGAGAAGGGGGTGGTGGCGATGGATATGACCATGGCGCCGGAACGCCGGGCGATGTCGGCGACGACTGGCGAAGCCCCTGTACCGGTACCTCCGCCCAGCCCGGTGACGATGAAGACCAGGTCCACGTTCTGGAATATCTTGGAGAGCATGGGCGCGGCGTTCAATGCGCACTCCTCGCCTATGTCCGGACGGCCGCCGGTGCCCAGCCCCTTGGTGTACTCCACTCCTAAAAGCAGGCGATTCGGGCATTCCGTGGCCTTCAGCGACTTCTGGTCGGTGTTGATGGCGATGGTCGTGGCTGCCGCTATTCCAAGCAGATTGAGACGGTGGATGCTGTTGCACCCGCCTCCGCCGCAACCCACGACCAGAATGTTGAGCTCGTGCAGCTCGACCTCCGGCTCATCCAGCCCCTCGAAGCGCGACCCCATCCCTCAGCTCCTGCGACGGGCGGGAGGTCACCTCATCTCGCCCATGGCCTTGTCCAACCTCATGCGGACGTACTCGCGCACCGCGTTGCGAATGGCATCGTCGATGGAGACCGAGTCGCCGTCCCTTATCAGCGATTCCAGCTCGATCACCTTCACCTTGGGCAGTTCCACCGTAACCCTCTGGATATGCTCGGGAGTGAAGTTCGTCTCGATGAATGAGTCGATGGCCGCTCGGATGGCGTCGGATATGGTCGGGAACTTGCCGCCATCCACAAGCGCTTGCAGTGCTCCCAGCTTGTCCGCTTGGATCCTTACGGTTATCCTCTCGCTGTCGCTCATGACCCAGCCCTGACCATCTGATGTCCGACAAAAGTTCAATATTTGTCTGACGTTTAGATGATATCTCTGTTGATATATAAAAGTTGGCGGTTGGCCAGCTCCAGGGGTACGCTGGACCGCGCTTCATGTTGACGTATCATATGTTCGGTCCCGGGTTTTCTAGTATAAGCCATTACCGAAAACGTTTATAAACGGGTATATAAATAACGACGGGAAGGTGACTGTTTTGGCCAAGATACAGATCGAGAACGTTGTCGCTTCCACCACCCTCGGTGAGGAACTGGACCTGCCCTCCATCGCCCTGTCCCTGGACGGCGCGGAGTACGAGCCGGAGCAGTTCCCCGGCCTGATCTATCGGTTGAAGGACCCCAAGACCGCCACGCTGCTCTTCCGCAGCGGGAAGGTCGTCTGTACCGGGGCCAAGTCCTTGGAGCACGTCGAGATCGCGATAACTAAGGTGGCCAAGCAGATCGAGAAGGCGGGCATCAAGATCAAGACCAAGCCGAAGATAGAGGTGCAGAACATTGTCGCCTCATCGGACCTGGGCCAGGAGATCAACCTCAACGCCATAGCTATCTCCCTTGGACTGGAAAGGGTGGAGTACGAGCCGGAGCAGTTCCCCGGATTGGTGTACCGGCTGGACTCGCCGAAGGTCGTCGTACTTCTGTTCGGCTCGGGGAAGCTGGTCTGCACCGGCGCCAAGCACGTGGAGGATGTGAGCGTCGCGGTCGACAAGATCACCGAGGAGCTGAAGGCCGCTGGCCTTCTGAGGTGATGTTCGAATTTCCTGTCCTCGACAATCACGTCCATCTTCAGCCGAACGGACGCAACGTCGAGGCCGTGAAGGACTTCCTCAAGGCCGGGGGAACTCATCTGATCGTCAGTCACATGCCCTATCATGAGACGCCGGTCCGCAGCGTGGACGATTTCAGCAAGGCGTACGATGTTACACTGAGAATGACGGACCTTGCTCGTTCCGCCGGAGCCGTCGCCTTCTGCACGGTGGGACCGTACCCGGTGCAGCTCTTGGAACTGGCCGAGATCATGCCACTGGATAAGGCGACCGATGTCATGAAGGGAGGGATGGAGCTGGCCGCCAAGCTCGTCGAGGAAGGGAAGGCCGTCGCCCTGGGCGAGATCGGCCGCCCGCACTTCCCAGTGTCCGAGGAGATCATGGCCGCCTCCAACGACGTTCTATCGTACGGCATGAGCCTGGCCAAAGAGCGTTCGTGTCCAGTGGTCATCCACGCCGAGAGCGCCACCCCGGCCAGCATGGAGAACCTGGCGGGAATGGCCGATAAGGTCGGTCTGCCGAGAGAGAAGGTGGTCAAGCATTATTGCGGCCCTCTCGTGAAGCCGGAAGAGAACCACGGGGTCTTCCCGTCCGTACTGGCCACCCGGGACATGGTCCAGGAGGCGCTGTCCAAGGGGGACCGCTTCCTTCTGGAAACGGATTTCATGGACGACCTGAGCAGGCCGGGAGCGGTATTGGCCATTACCACCGTTCCGAAGAGAATGCGGCAGCTTGTTGAGAAGGGGTGCAACGCAGAGGTGCTCTGGAAGGTCAACAAGACCAACCCCGAAAGGGTGTACGGTATCGATATCTAGGAAACGATCTCGAAGCCCTCTAGCCCCTCGGGTTCCTCCACCTTGATGTCCACCGAGGTAACTTCTGACTCTGGATGTTGATCCTTGAGCCTGCGGATTATCTCTTGAATGGCCTGCCTCTGACCTTCGAACACCGCCAATACCGTGCCGTCCGGCATGTTCTTGACATAGCCGCTCAAGGACAGCATCTCGGCCCAGCGGCGGGTGTACTGGCGGAAGTACACTCCCTGTACCTTGCCCTTGAACGTGGCTGAGACGCGGTAGACCATGTTGATAACATTGGGCGGCCGGAGTATATCATTTGCTCGGCACCCTGGGGAGTAAGAATATTTAATAGAAATATCATATGGGGTGCATAAATCGGAAGATGGCCGTGGCCAAAGGATGGGATGATCAATGAAATCACTTGTTGAGGAAGCTTTAGCTAGGGATGCCGCTCCGGCCAAGATGGAGATGGCCCCCAATTTCGGATACCAGCAGTTGGACTCCACCGACGCCGAGCTCATAGAGCTCCTGCAGAAACTGAAGACCAACATCAAGATCGTGGGCTGCGGGGGCGGTGGCTCCAACACCATAAACCGGATCTCGGATGAGAACATATCCGGACTGGAGACCTACGCCGCCAACACTGACGCGCAGCACCTTCTTGCCACCAGAGCACAGCACAAGATCCTGCTTGGTCGCCGGAGCACCAGGGGACTTGGTGCCGGTGCGCTTCCGCAGGTCGGCGAGCAGGCGGCGCGCGAGGCCGAGGACGAGATTAGGAAGGCCGTTACCGACGCGCACATAGTGTTCGTCACCGCCGGTATGGGCGGTGGCACCGGCACCGGTTCAGCAGCCGTCGTGGCCAACATCGCCAAGGAGATGGGAGCCCTTACCATCGCCGTCACCACCACCCCCTTCAAGGGAGAGGGCAGGATGCGCATGGAGAACGCTGAGTGGGGACTGCAGCGCCTGCGCAGCACCGCCGACACCGTCATTGTCATCCCGAACGACAAGCTCATCGAGCTGTATCCCCGGTTGGGACTTAACCAGGCCTTCAAGATGGCCGACGAGGTTCTTACCAAAGCGATAAAAGGCATCACCGAACTGATCACCAAGCCCGGGCTGGTAAACCTGGACTTCAACGATGTGCGGACGATCATGAAAGGGGCGGGCGTAGCCATGATCGGTCTGGGAGAGAGCGATGGTCACGCGGAGGACCGCGCAAAGGAAGCGATCGAGCGCGCCCTTAGCTCTCCGTTGCTCGAAGTGGACATCAGCGGCGCCAACGGCGTCCTGGTGAACGTCGTCGGCGGACCGGACATGACCATCTCTGACGCGGAGTTCATAGCCGAAGAGGTGCAGAGGAGGGTGTCTCCCAACGCCAGGATCATCTGGGGTGCCGCGGTCGACCCGACCCTGGAGAAGACCATACGCGTCATGGTCGTCGTGGCCGGGGTCAAGTCCAAGCAGATCATCGGGGCCACCAACGAAGCGGAAAAGCTGAAGAAGGCCGATCTGGACTTCATCAGGTGATGCCTTCGGACGCTGATCCGACCGTCCGTTTCGATGGGCGGGAGGACGATTACGACCGGTTCCGCCCAGGGTATCCTTTGGATATAGTTCGGCTGCTGAAGAGCAAAGGCCTGCTCTTTCCAGGGGCGAGGGTAGCTGACATCGGTTCCGGCACCGGGATCCTGTCTGCCATGCTCATCGAGGCTGGCGCCTTCGTTTACGGGGTTGAGCCGAACGCATGCATGAGAGGGCGGGCCGAGACCAGGTTCCAAGGAACCACATCCTTCGAGAGCGTGCCGAATAGGGCCGAAGCTACCGGCCTTCCCGATCGAAGCGTCGACCTGATCACTGCTGCCCAGTCCTTTCATTGGTTCGATCTGGTAGGCTGCAGGCGGGAGTTCGGGAGGATATTGCGGCCGGGAGGAGCGGTCGCCCTGATCTGGAACAACCGCCCGGATGACGAAGGGGCTTTCAACATCGCCTATTCCAAAATGCTGAAGGACCAGGGCGTGGACGACTCCCGCGGGGGTTCGAACGGAGAGCAGAATAAGAAGATCGATTCGTTCTTCGAAGGCGTATACGAATACCAAGAATTTGGTAACGATCAGAGCCTTGATCTAGCCAGCCTCAAAGGGCGTTTGCGTTCCTCATCCTACTGCCCCCGACCGGACAGTCCCTCGTTCAGGCCGCTCATGGAGGCGGTGGATTCGGTTTACTCACAGCATCAAGTGAACGGCGCCGTGCTGCTTAGATACCGCACCGAGGTCTATCTGGGATATCTGCATTGATAAGGACCTTCAGGTCTCATCGTACTGGAAAATGTCCTCGATGGACACCCGGAAGAACTTGGACATCTTAAAAGCCAGCTCCAAGGAGGGATCGTACCTCTCCTTCTCGATAGCGATCACCGTCTGCCGGGTGATCCCGAGTTTTTCAGCCAATTCGTCCTGTGTCAGGTTGGTCATGGTGCGGTAGACCCTGAGACGGTTCTTCATCGCCCTCGCCTATGTAAAGAGATAGTTACATTTTGAATGATAAACCTTACTTTTTGTAAAGTAAATAATACATTTTGTAAATTAATATATACATCAAACAAATTAAATATTCTATTTGGAATCAAATTAATAATAATTTCAACAGATGGATATCGTAAATAAGTGTTACTTATATTCTATTATATTTATTGTAATAGGCTGTTGGCACCGAAATGTTTTAAAGTTCACATTACGTCATCGTTCACAGACGAGTGGCAGCTAAGGGCTTGAGCGCCAGCGGCACCCGTCCGAGGCCCCTCCATGAAATCATTCATCAGCGACGCCATGTCAAGAGCCGGTCCGGCGAACGAAACCAGCATGTCCAGCTTCAAGGCCCAGACGGCCGAGGACGAAGAGCTGGAAAAGATCCTGCTGAGCCTGAAGACCAACATCAAGATCATTGGTTGCGGCGGAGGAGGCTCGAACACCATCGACCGCCTCTACCAGACCAACATAAAGGACGCTGATCTGTACGCGGTGAACACCGACGCGCAGCACCTTCTGATCACCAGGGCGCACAAGAAGATCCTGCTCGGAAGGAGAAGCACCAAGGGACTAGGCGCCGGAGCGCTACCGCAGGTGGGAGAGGAGGCGGCCAGGGAAGCGGAGGAGGACCTGCGCAAGGTGCTCATGGGATCCGACATCGTCTTCGTGACGGCCGGCCTGGGAGGAGGCACCGGCACCGGTTCCGCGCCTTACATAGCGCAGCTGGCCAAGGAGATGGGCGCTCTTACCATCGCTATCGTCACATCGCCGTTCAAGGCCGAGGGTTCCATCCGCGCGGAGAACGCCGAATGGGGCATGGAGAGGCTGCGGTCGGTCGCGGACACAGTCATAGTCATCCCGAACGACAAGCTGCTGGACCTTGTCCCTCGTTACTCGATCAACGCCGCCTTCAAGGTGGCCGACGAGGTGCTGATGCGGGCGATCAAGGGGATCACCGAGCTTATCACTCGCCCCGGCCTGGTGAACCTGGACTTCAATGACCTGAAGACCATAATGAAGGGCGGTGGCGTGGCCATGATCGGCATGGGAGAGGGCGAGGGCGACGACAAGGTCGAGCAGGCCATCGACGAAGCGATCAACTCCCCGCTCATCGACGTGGACATCACCGGGGCGAACGGCGTGCTGATCAACGTGGTCGGCGGCGAGGACATGAGCGTCAGCGAGGCGGAGAAGGTTGCCGAGGTCATCCAGAGCAAGGTCAACCCCAACGCCAGGATAATCTGGGGCGCTTCCGTCGATCCTGCCCTGGAAGGCAAGATCAGGGTCATGGTCGTGGTAACTGGCGTCAAGTCCAAGTTCATACTGGGTCCGAAGGAGAGCACCATGCCCAAGGGGATGGCCGTGGACTTCATCCGGTAAAGAAAGGATTATTTATAAGGAAGGATTAGGGCGTAATCCAAGAGTGCGTTTAAATGGACATAGTCGACAAATCCTGGGAGATCCAAAAAGGGATCGAGGAACGGGTCAAGATGCTCGGCAAGGGCAAGTATGGCCGCGTCCTGAAGATGGCCAGGAAGCCCACTATCGACGAGTACACCAAGACGGTGATGATCGTCGGTCTGGGCCTGACCCTCATCGGCGGTCTAGGCTTCGCCATCTACCTGCTGGTCACCCGCCTTCCGGGATGGCTCGGCCTTTGATGCCACTCCAGGAGGGCTGCAAATGAACGATCAGGAAACCAATCAAATCCCCCATTACGGGAACGGCCCGCTCACCCTGTCCGGGGAGAGCAACGCCCAGAGGGTGACCGCCGGAAGCAGCGCCGTCTGGAAGCTCATTCTCAAACCGCGCCAGGCCGGCAAGATGAAGGTCAGGATACTTCTGACCATCATCTACGGCAGCGAGGACGAGCCGGAATGGGATATCATCCTATCAGACAATTCTGGAAAGCTCTGGGAGAGCGCCAAGCTGACCGTCCCCGACGTTGATTTCAACGTGGAGGGACTGGGCGGCAAGGAGATCACCCTTTCTGCGGAAGCCCCGCGCGGCGCCCGCCTGGACGACAGCGTCCGTATCAAGATGCAGGTCTTCGCCGAAGGGCAGGAGTGTGGAAACATGGAGTTCTTCGCCAACACCATGCAGTCCATCCTGATCCTGAAGACCTCCATAGGTCATGAGAGGGCCGTAGTCGACGGCGTGGCCGGCAAGGCCAAGACCGGGAGCGACAAGGGCATATTCGCCCTGCTCGCGCCTGGTAAGTTAGATGGTTACGTATTCATGGAGGCCATGAACACCGACCTGGTCAGGGAGACCTGCCGGGGAGTGCGCAAGGCCAAGGGACTGGTGGACGGGGAGACCAAGCTCACCGAGATCGAGCACTTCCTGACCCCCAAGCCTCTAGTGTCTGGAATATCCGAAGGGGATGTCGTGGAGCTCGTCGCCGGCCCCTTCAAGGGCGAGAAGGCCCGCGTGCAGAAGATCGACGAGAGCAAGGAAGAGATCACGGTCGAGCTTTTCGAGGCCACCGTGCCCATCCCTGTCACCGTTCGCGGCGACAGCGTGAGGGTCCTCGAGAAGGAGAGATGATAAAATGGCAGAGACTATCGAAGTGTTAGTGGATGGCGGCAAGGCCACTCCCGGCCCGCCGCTGGGACCCGCCTTGGGCCCGACGGGCATAAACGTCGTTCAGGTCGTAGGCGCTATCAACGAGAAGACCAGGGGATTCGTCGGCATGAAGGTCCCGGTCAAGGTCATAATCGACCAAAAGACCAAGACCTTCGAGATCAAGGTCGGCACTCCGCCCACCTCCGCCCTGCTGTTCAAGGAGCTGGGCATAGAGAAGGGCGCCGGAGCCCCCAAGGCCGGCAAGGTCGGCAACATCAACATCGAGCAGGCCAAGAAGATCGCCCACATGAAGCAGGACTCCCTGACCGGCGCCGACATGAAGGCCCAGGTCATGGAGGTCATAGGCACCTGCGTCTCCTGCGGTATCACCGTGGAAGGCAAGGACGCCAAGGACATGCAGGCGGAAATAAAGGCCGGCAAGTGGGACGCCCAGCTCAAAGCCTGAAACCTCTTCCAACTCAAACATTTTAAACCAACTTTTACGATATCTTTATAAACGGCATTGTAATTAGGGGCCTTTACCAAACTGTAGGAGAGCCTTCAATGGCTCGTTGGAACTACAGGAGGGATCAAATTGGCAGAAAAAGCAACCGTTACGGCCGTTAAGAAAGCCTTGGAGCATTCTCCAAAGCGCAATTTTGTACAAACGGTCGACCTGTCCATCAACCTGAAGGATGTGGATATGTCCATACCCAAGAACAGGATACAGGAGGACATCATTCTGCCGCACGGAAGGGGAAAGCCCGTCAAGGTCTGTGTATTCGGTAGCGGAGAGATGGTAGTCAAGGCCAGGGACGTAGCCGACAGGGTCGTGTCCGTGGAAGAGCTTGGCACCATCGCCGACGACAAGAAGCAGGCCAAGAAGATGGCTAACGAGTTCGAGTATTTCATCGCGGAAGCCCCGTTGATGCCCACCATCGGTAAGAGACTGGGTATCGTATTGGGTCCCCGCGGCAAGATGCCGAAGCCGATCCCCCCGGGAGCGGACCCCAAGCCCATGATCGACAACCTGCGCAAGTCGGTATCGGTCAGGAGCAGGGACAGATTGACCTTCCACACCTCCGTCGGGACCACGGACATGACGCCAGAAGACATAGCCGACAACATCGAGCTGATCTTCAAGAGATTGGGGATGAAGCTCGAAAAGGGCACCATGAACATCCGGTCCGCTTTCGTGAAGACCACCATGGGACCCTCCGAGAAGGTGATTTGAGGAGGTTCCAAGCATGGCACATGTAGCGAAGTGGAAACGGGAGAGGGTGCAGGAGCTGGTGGACCTAATGGTCAACAGCCACGTCGTCGGCATCGTCGATCTGCACGGCATTCCCGCTGCCCAGATGATCTCCATGCGCGCCGTGCTGCGCGGTAAGGCCGATGTGAACATGACCAGGAACACCCTAATGGACCTGGCCATCACCGAGGCCGCCAAGCAGAGGCCGGGCCTGGAGCAGCTGAAGCAGCTAGTTGACGGACAGTGCGCGATCGTCACCACGGACGAGAACCCGTTCAAGCTATTCCGCCAGATGGAGGCCACCAAGACCCCGGCCCCGGCCAAGACCGGAGACATAGCGCCGGAGGACATTGTGGTGAAGGCGGGGGACACCCCGTTCAAGCCAGGCCCGATCATCGGCGAATTGCAGAAAGCCGGCATCCCCGCGGCCATAGAGTCCGGGAAGATCATCATCAAGAAGGACAAGGTCCTCGTCCCCAAGGGCGAGCCGGTCCCCGATGAGGTCGCCAAGGTGCTGGTCAAACTGGAGATCCTACCCATGATCGTGGGTATGGACCTCCGCGCCGCCTTCGAGGATGGCGTTCTGTACGGGAAGAATGTCCTGGACGTACCGGCGGACTACTACACCAACATGTTGGGTCTGGCCGCCAGAAATGCCCTAGGCTTGAGCTTGTCTATAGCTTATATCACACCTCAGACTGTCACGCCCTTGCTATCCAAGGCCTATCGCGAAGCGATGGCCTTGAGCGTGGCTGGCGCGTTCCCGACCAAGGAGAGCATAGGTGCCATCCTTGCGAAGGCTGACGCGCAGATGATGACCTTGGCTTCGATCACCGGTCTGGAAGATGACCGAATAAAGAACAGGATGGCTGCGGTCCCCGCGACCAAGCCGGTGAACGAACCCAAGGCCACTGAGGCCAAGAAAGAAGATGAAGAGGAGCCGGTCAGCGAGGAGGAAGCCGCCGCTGGTCTGAGCTCTCTATTCGATTGAGGAGGTAAGGAAATGGAATACATATACAGCGCTTTGGTCCTTCACGCCGCTGGAAAGCAGGTGTCCGAGGACGCGGTTGCCGCTATCTTGAAGAGCGCCGGTGTCGAGCCGGATGCATCCAGGATAAAGGCCTTGACCGCTTCCCTGGAGGGTGTGAACATCGATGAGGCTATCGCCTCCGCGATGGTCGCCGCCGCACCTGCCGCCGCTGCCGCCCCGGCTCACGCCGGTCCGGCCGCTCCGGCTAAGGAAGAGCCCAAGGAAGAGGAAGCTGTAACCGAGGAAGAGGCCGCCGCCGGTCTCTCCGCTCTGTTCGGCTAAAAAGGCCAGAAAAGGGCCGGTCCATAATAACCGAGCCTTCTCAGGTCCTTAAAACCACTTAACTTTTTCATATTTTTTTGCTTCAGCGTGCGCTCTGCGGTGCAAGAGGAACAATTATCAGCTTTCCAGCCTTCTCGTTGCTGATGAAGCTAGGAGAGATCTACCGGTTCGCCGTTCAATTGGCCAAGGAGAACGACCCCCGGACCGCGGAGGAGATGGAGGACGACCTTCACCGCACCGAGGAGCGCTACCGGAAGATGGACCAGGAGGAGAAGGAACGCTTCGACCTTGATTCGCTCTGGAACCCCTATCCCGATTCGCGACTCGTGTACGGCGACGCGGATAAGGAGATCGATGGCGTTCTGTGGGGAATTGACGTCTCCACCGGGGAGATGGTCCTGGCCGACCGACTGCGCGAAAAGGGAAGACCGATCGACGCGGTGATCGGGCATCATCCCTTCGGACGAGCGCGCCCGGCCTTCGGCGAGGCGCTGCACCTGCACGAGTACATCTACACCCAGCTTGGCGTTCCCATAAACGTGGCCGAGGACATCATGGCCCCGCGAATTCGCGAAGTGCACAACCTCAGCGCCCCGGCCAACTACGACCAGGCCGTGGACGCCGCGCGGCTCCTGGACATGCCGCTGATGTGCCTTCACTCCGTTACCGACAACCTCGTCGACCGTTTCCTGAACGACCTGGTGGAGAAGGAATGCCCCAAACGAGTGGGGGACGTGGTCGACATGCTCATGCGGCTGCCGGAGCACCGCCACGCCGCAGGTAACAATAATCCCCCCGAGGTGTATGTGGGGGACAGGAAGCGCAAGGCCGGCAAGGTGGTGGTACGGATGACCGGGGGCACCTCGGGGCCGAAGGACATCTACGAGAAGCTCGCCCAGGCCGGCGTAGGCACGGTGGTGTTCATGCATATCCCGGAGGCGCACCTGGAAGAGGTCAGGAAGCACCACCTGAACGTCGTGATCGCCGGACACGTGGCCTCAGATTCCCTGGGCATGAACCTGCTCGCCGATCAGCTGGAAGACCGGGGAGTGAAGGTCACCCCCTGCTCCGGATTCATAAGAGCCAGAAGGTAATTTAGATGCGAAACCCACGCCTGTTCAAGGACCAATCCAAGCTCTCGTTCGATTACGTTCCCGACAAGCTCTGCCACCGCGAGGAACAGCTGGAACGCCTGGAGATGCTATTCCGGCCGGTGCTGGATGGGAGCATGTCCCAGACCGCGTTCCTCATAGGCAGCGTGGGTACCGGGAAGACCGCCACCTCCAAGCGCTTCTGCTTGGACCTCATGAAGTCCGCCCAGGAGCGGAGCAGGCCGATGGACTTCATCATCGTCAACTGCCGGCAGCGCTCCACCGAGGTCGCCGTGCTTCGAAGGATCGTCATGCACTTCGATGAGAACTTCCCGGACCGCGGCTTCTCGACGGAGGAGATGCTGCGCTCCATCCGCAAGCACCTGGAGAAGCGCAAGATGCATTTGGTGGTCGTACTGGACGAGGCGGACGTTCTATTAGTGAAGGGAGCGAGCGACCTCGTCTACCAGCTCACCCGCTTCGATGAGGAGATGGTCGGTGGGCGTCCCTCCATGTCGGTCATCATGATCTCGCAGAAGAACGTGCTGGAAATGCTGGACGCCGCTTCGTCCTCAACGTTCCGGAGAGCGAACGCCATTCGCTTCGACAGATACGGCGTGCGGGACCTGGCGGACATACTCAAGGTCCGCACCGACCTGGCCTTCTTCCCCGGAGCGGTGCGCCAGGACTCCCTGGACCTCATGGCCGACATCGCCGGGGAGTTCGGGGACGCCCGGTTCGCCATCGAGCTACTGGACAAGGCGGGAATGCTGGCCGAGGAGGAAGGCGCGGAGCATCTGGCGCCGGAGCACGTGCGCGGGGCTAAAGCGCTCACCTACTCGGTGGTCACCGAGAGCAAGATCGAGGACCTGGACAAGCAGCACAAGATGGTGCTTCTGGCCGTGGCTAGGGCCATAAAGGACCAGGCCTACGTGAAAACGCCGGAGGCGGAGGCGATCTACAAGCTGGTGGCCGAGGAATATGGCGAGAAGCCGAGGGGGCACACCATGTTCTGGTCCTATCTGCAGGACCTCACCAACCAGGGCCTGGTCGGTACGAGGGTTACCAACGAGGAGACCGGCGGACGGACGACCTACATATCGCTCCCTGACGTCCCGGCCAAGGTCGTGCGGCAAAGATTGGAGGAGATCCTGGGGGCCTGACGGAAAGCTATTGATAATGTTGCCGCCATTGAACGGGTGAGAGCATGAAGAGAACGCCGCTTTACCAGGAACATCTGGCCGCCGGGGCCAGGATGGTGGAGTTCGCCGGCTGGGAGATGCCCATCCAGTACTCCGGGATCATCGAGGAGCACCTCCAGGTCCGGAAGGGTTGCGGGGTGTTCGACGTCTCGCACATGGGCGACCTGCTGATCAAGGGACCGCAAGCGGCCATACAGCTGGACGGTTTGCTTACGAACCCGATAAGCAAGGCCCCGGTGGGCAAGGCCGTTTACGGGCACCTGCTGAACACCGACGGCCATATCATTGATGACGTTATCACCTATCACATATCCGAGGGACAGTACCTGATGGTCCCCAATGCCTCCAACGTGGAGCGGGTGCGCGAATGGGTCAGGAGCAACACCAGGGACCTGGAGATCGTTGACCTGTCCACCAGGCTGGCCTGCCTCGCCGTTCAAGGCCCGTTGGCCGAGGTGATCATGCAGGGGATGTGCTCCGCGGACCTCTCCACGCTGAAGCGATTCCAGGGCCGTTTCGCTTTCCTTTCCGGTAAGAGCTCGCACTTCCTGGCCGACCATTTCACTATCAAAGGGGAGGGCGTGGGCTGCTACATCGCCCGGACCGGCTACACCGGCGAGGACGGCTTCGAGGTCCTGGTGGAAGATCGTGACGCGGGCTGGCTCTGGAACAAGTTGTTGGAGACCGGAAAGGTAAGGCCGGTCGGCCTGGGAGCCCGGGACACCTTGCGCCTGGAGATGGGCTACCTGCTCTCGGGAACGGACTTCGACGGCAGCCAGACGTCTCTGCAGACCGGACCGCCGTGGGTGGTCAAGATGGACCACCCCTTCATCGGCCGCGACGTGCTGATATTGCAGAGGGAGCGCAAGTACGACGTGCTGGTGGCGCTGAAGCTTACGGGAAAGGGGGTCCCCCGTCACGGATACGCCATTATGCACGGTGTGAAGACCGTGGGAAAGGTCACCAGCGGGAACATGTCCCCCTGCCTGAAGGAGGGCGTGGCCCTGGGATACATCCCGCAGAAGCTGTCCGCGGTCGGTACTGAACTGTCCGTCCAGATACGCGACGAGGCCGTTCCGGCCAAGGTCGTGGAGCTTCCGTTCTATCGCAAATGATGATATGACCCGAGAACTGGTCCGCAACCTGATCGAGCTGCTGAACGTGCGCAGCGATACCAACGAGGGCAAGAAGGCCCTGTTCGAGCTGGTGCGCTCCAAGCTGGAGGAGATCGGGCTATCCATCACCGTCGGCGGGGCCCACGACAGCCCGGCCATGCTGGCTTCCAACGGTGTCGGGGGCATAGCGTTCTCAGCTCACCTGGACACCGTCCCGGCCGGGGACGACTGGACCAGGGAGGATGGGGAGGTGGAGGCTGGCCGCGTTTACGGTCTGGGAGCTGCGGACATGAAGGGCGGGATGGCGGCCATGATGGCCGCGGCCCGGGTCCTGAAGGAGGAGGATGCGCCGTTCTCCATGCTCATCACCACCGACGAGGAGGAACTGATGACCGGGGCGGAGTTCCTGGTCAAGCGTCCGGAGGTCCGCAAGGCCAGCGGGATACTGGTCGGCGAGCCGACGGACCTCCGGGTGGCCTGGAAGGAGAAGGGCATTTCCCGTCTGACCTTGACGGCGCATGGCGTGGCGGCTCACGCCAGCATGCCTTGGAACGGGGACAACGCCATCATGAGGATGGCCTCGCTCCTGGACAAGCTCGATCCTATGCTCAAGGTCCCCGAGGGACCGACGGACGACCTCACCCTGGTCGTTTCCACGATAAGGGGGGGCACTCGCAACAACATCGTTCCCGACCGATGCGAAGCGCAGCTCAACGCCCGCTTCCCTTACCCGCTCACCGCCAAAGAGGTCAGGGAGCGCATCATGCGCAATCTGGAAGGGGAAGCGTACGACATCATCATGCAGTACGAGCTGCCGGCCTTCGAGACCTCGCCCGACACCGCGCTGATACGGGAGCTGCTCGACGCCGGGGCTGACGGCATATTCGCCGTACCGTACGCCACGGAGGCGGCGGTGTATTCGACCGTTAACCCGCTGGTCGCGGTCTGCGGCCCGGGAAGCCCGAACATGGCCCACACCAAGGACGAATTCGTGGAGAGGTGGCAGCTGGAACGAGCTTTTCGCCTTTACTGCGAGATGGGCAGGCGCCTTCAGGGATAGACCCTGGCCACCGTTCTCGGGTATGGGATGGCGTCCCGGATGTGCTCCAAATTGCAGACCCACTTGGCTATGCGCTCCACGCCCAGGCCGAAACCAGAGTGCGGTACTGAGCCGAAGCGCCTGAGGTCCAGGTACCAGCGGTAGGGGTCCTCCGGAATTCCGGCCGCCTCCAGCCTCTGCAGGATCTTGTTCAGGTCGGTCTCCCTCTCGCTCCCGCCGATCACCTCGCCGAAGCCGAAAGGCGCTAGCAGATCAGCGCACTTGTAGGTGCGCGGGTCGTCCGGGTCCTCCTTCATGTAGAAGGCCTTGCACTCCTTGGGGAAATTGGTGACGAACACCGGGGCCACCTCGTCCTCGGTTATGGCCCTTTCCTCCACTGCGCCCAGGTCCGCCCCGAACTCTATGTCGAACCCTTTCTTCTTCAGCAGGTCGATCATGTCCGAGTAGCGCAGGCGCTTGAACGGCGGGACGACCGCCTTCAGCGGTTCGATGTCCCGCTTCAGTATCTCCAGCTCGTCCCGGCGCTCCCGGAGGACCTTGGCCACCATGGCAGAGACCAGCTCCTCCTGGATCCTCATGTTTCCATCGTTATCCACCCAGGCCTCCTCCAGCTCCATGTGCCAATACTCGGTGAGGTGCCTGGGGGTGCGGGACTTCTCGGCCCGGAACGACGGGGTTATGGAGTAGACCTTCTCCAGCGAGAAGATCAGCGACTCCAGATACATCTGGGCGCTCTGGCTGAGATACGCCTCCCGGTCGAAGTACTTCAGCTTGAACAGCGTCACGCCTCCCTCGCAGGCGTTCTGGGTGAAGATCGGCGGGGTGACCTCGGTGAACTCGTTCTCGGTCAGCCATTCGCGTGCGCCGGCCATCAGAGTGGCCTTGACCTTCATGACCGCCGTCTGCTCCCGAGACCTGATCCACAGATGGCGGTTGTCCAGCAGCAGCTCCTCGCTCTGGTATTCGGTGATGGGGAAAGGAAGGGCGGAACCTATGACCTTCAGATCGCTGGCCAGGACCTCGTAACCGCCAGGAGCCCGTCCGTCCTGGTGCATGGTGCCGATGACCTCGACGGAAGATTCTATGGATGCCGAAGCGGCCTTCTCGAACTGCTCGTCGGGAAGGTTGCCCTTCTTGACGGTGACCTGGATGATGCCCGTGGAGTCCCTGACCACGGCGAAGACGATCTTCCCGCTGCTGCGTGTCCGGTATATCCAGCCCCTCAAGGACACCTGGCCGTCGGAGACCGGGGACCTGAGCAGCGAGCTGATGCTGGTGAATGGAGACATTTTAACACTGGCTGGTGAAGAACTGCATCTATGTATTCCATTATTTCGGTCCTCCGGCAAACCGATATAATCCTTGTGGCCGATGCTGGATGGTGCACGTACGGAAGGCGGACGGGTCGGACCTGCCGGCGATAATGGCCTTGGAGGAGGGTTCCTTCGGGCCGCGCCGTTGGGACGAGGAGTTCGTCAGGGAGCTGATGAGCGAGGAGAACGTCCTGACCATGGTGGCTGAGGACGAGCGGATAGTGGCATACATCATGTTCTCCATCTCCCAGCCCTACGAGACGGTGGAGATCCTCTCCTTGGCCGTAACCCCCTCCCTCCGCCGGAAAGGCATAGCCAAAATGCTCATGGCCAGGGCGGAGTCGATGGCCGAGAAGTACGCGCAGACCGTGTCGCTGTGCGTCCGTCCCGATAACGCCGAGGGCGTCAACCTTTACCTATCCCTAGGCTATAAGGTGCTGGCGCTTTGCTCCGGTTATTACGAGGACGGTAGCGACGCCTATATGATGGTAAAGCACCTGGAGTGATCAGATGGTCAAGGTCAAGGAGGCCAAGAAGGGAGACCTCGCCGCGTTGGACGGCGAGCCGAACGTGCTGGGCGGGCCGAGCTTCTCCTATTCCGCGCTTGAGATGTTCATGATGGCGCCCGACTTCGCGGTTCTGGTGGCCGGCAGCTCAGGAATAGTGGTCTATCACGAGGGGAAGGGCGGAAAGAGCAGGATACTGCTGATGGTCGGCGGGTCGGCCTCCGACCTCCTCAAGGGGGCGGAGGAGTCCTCGAGAAGAGCGGGAACGACCAAGATCACCCTGGAGGTGATCGCGGACAGCGCGGCCCTGCCGGACCTGGAGTCCGCTGGTTACCGCGTCGCGGGGAACGTGGCCAACTATTTCGGCAAGGACCGTCCGGCCCTGTTCTTGGAGAAGAATTTATAAACAATTTATTTTATAATAATTGTATAATCTATTTAATGTGCCAGACATCTGGATATGGCCAGCAGGCCCTAAGACAACTATTAAATAGGGAACCGTTCATTCGCCAAAACAGACCAACGCTCGTGGATGTTGGACTAGGGTGAACGATCATGGAAGAGTCTCTTTGCAATGTTGAATTCCTTAAAGACAACAACAACTTCGTCGCGCGGGTGCAAAGCGAACTCGGGGGCCTCCGGGAATACCAGAGCAGCAGCCTGGAAGAGGTTCTTGAACAGGTCATCATCGACCTGCAAGAGGAATTCGAGAACGCGATGTGATCGCTTCCGTTTTTTTCACTTTATGATGTCCAGCAAAGCCGTTTGAACGGCCTGCTATGAGCGTGCGAGGAGGGTTGCGCGTGCAACAGAGTGACAAAGATTCGATATTATCCTCATATTACGGCGATGAGGAGGTCACCGCGATCATAACCCTCAAGGTCGAGACCAAGGACGCTGACGCGGTATGCGAAGGCGTCTCCTTGCTGAAGCCGGCCGTGGACGTGTTCCTGGTCACTGGGGACACCGACATAGTGGTCAAGGCGAAGTTCAGTAACTACAGCCAGCTCAAAGGGTTCCTGGTTGAGGAGCTGTCCGCCGTGAAAGGGGTCAAGGATACCAAGACCCTCATGGTGGTGGCGACCTTCAAGGAGAAGGGCGAACTGAGGTTCGCCCCGGAGTGAGGGACCAGTCCGTATCGATTAGGAAGTGATTGCATGGAATATGATGCGAAAACGAAACTCAAACAGATCATCGATGTTTTGGACCAGCTAGCGGAGGACACCTCTGTTCCCCGCAACATCAGGCGCGGAGCCACCGAGTCCAAGGCTAAGCTTAACCAGGACGGGGAGGCCTTGGATGTCAGGGTCGCCGGGGCCATCGGAAAGCTGGACGATCTGGCCAACGACCCTAACATACCGATGCACGGAAGGACTGTCATCTACCGGATCATATCCGAGCTGGAGAACTTGCTGAAGACCATCGGCAAGTGAAAAACTTTAAACAAGAATTTGTAATCTACTAGCCCTAAGGCGGACATAGTCTAGTGGTCAGGACTGGAGCTTCCCAAGCTTCGAACCCGGGTTCGAATCCCGGTGTCCGCACCTTTGCATTATTTTGTTCTGAGCGCCATATCCGTCCGCGATGTGGGCTGTTCAATTATTGCGCTCACAGCCGGTTCCACTTGTCCTGGTCGCTTTCCGCTTCCGCCGATGCGGGATCGGAATCGACTTGCTTGGGTTTCCGCTTCTTCGTCGTTTCGTACTTATCCCTTGGCAGGTCGTCCTTCTCGAATCCCGGCGGCCCCAGGTCCCAGCCCGGATCTGTCCGGCGTATCGGCGCAAGGGCGGGAGGTTCAGGCGGCGCGGCATCAAAGTCCCAGCCGGGGTCCGGACGGGGCTCCGGCGCGGTGAAGCTCGGCTGGAAGGGCTTCTGCTTCTTGCTGGGGGCACGGCGCTTGGCCGGCTTGACGCTGATGTTGAAGGCGGGGGTGCGCGTCACCTGGTAGACGCTGCGTGACATGCTCAGGACGATTATGAAGAAGACGATCAGGACTATGATGGATGAGGCCCACCACAAGGCGAACAGCGCCGCCATCGACAGTATGGTCACCAGGCTCAGGCTGACGAAGCCGGATATGAACCTACTTATGTGGCCCGGGTCCCTGGTGACCACGCCCAGGTTGTCATAGTTCACGGTGCGCACTATGGAGTACATGTCGCTCTCCAGGGTGGAGTATATGACAGTGACGATGAGACCGCCGAGCACGAAGGCCAGGATGTTGTAGGGGAAAGGCAGCACCATGATGCTGACCAGGTCCGCGAAGTAGATTATCACCAGAGCCTCCAGGCGACGGGTCCTCTCGAACAGCTTGATCGTAGACGGCAGGATTATCTTGCTCATGGTGCGGTTGATGAGCGAGCCGCCGTACATCAGGAACTTGGGAGCTATCATGGCGAAGAAGCGGGTCAGTCTCCCGCTGTGCTTCATTAGCGGGGGGGCCACCATGCTCATCACGAAGCAGAACGCCCCAGCGAAGGGGTTAAGCTCCGACCCTTTGGATATCGCCGGCGAGTTGCTTCCCACGCTGGCGTACATGATCGCTTCCGAGGAGCGCCCGACCATGGCCGTGCCGATGAACGTGGCCGCCTTGGAAGAGAAACCGAGCAGGTACGATACCGAGCTGAGCATGATGAGCTCGTAGAAGAGGGTCACCGGGACAGCGATCAGCAGTATGGGTACTATGGCGTACAGCATGCTAAGGTCGATCATCATCCCGAAAGTGATGAAGAACACCGCCACCAGGGCGTCCCGGAAAGGCGTTATGCGGTCCTCTATGCGCTCGGCCAGCTTGGTCTCGGCGAATACCATACCAAGGAAGAAGGCGCCGATGATCCCTGGCACCCCGGCCACTTCGGCCAAGGCCGCGGAGAGGAACACCAGTCCCAGGGCGAACAGCACGAAGAGCTCGTTGCTCTTGATGCTCTCGAAGTACTTGACCACCCGGGGGACCACGACGATGGCCAGGAATATGAAGAACACGTAGAAGGCCAGAATGCCTATGATGAGGCGGGTCATGTTCATGTCGTCCGCGTCGGACTTGAACATCAGGCCGCCGACTATGGTCAGTAGGACCATGGACAGGAAGCTCTCCACTATGACCGTGCCGAGAAGGTACTCGGTCTCCGGGCTCGAGGTGCGCTGCATCTCCTCCAGGGCCTTGCCGGTGATGGCCACCGAGCTCATGGAGATCACCCCGGCCAGGAACACGGTGTCGATGATCGGCCAGCCCAGGGCGAACCCGATCAGAATGCCCAGGAACATGCCCAGGCCGACGTCCATAAGGGCCAGGATGATAGCTGGAGCCCTGGTCTTCTTGAGCTTGGTCATCGAGAAGCCCAGGCCGACGAAGAACATCAGCAAGGTCAGGCCCAAGCTTGACAGCATCTCGATGAAGCCGGTGTCGTGCACCAGTCCGTTATAGGTGTAACCGAACAGCTCCACGGAGATGAACGGGCCTATGAGCATTCCGGCCAGTATGTACCCGAGAATGACGCTCTGCTTGGCCTTCGAGGCTACGGCTGCGCCAATGAAGGCGATCAGCATAATGATCCCGACCTCGAACATCAAACCGTCAGTTGCTATCATCTCGCCTGCCTGCGCAGATGTCACCGTGTCCGCTGGAGGTGTCCCACATCGTAGTAAGACTTACCAGTTATCGAGGGCCCCGCCTGCAGAGCGTTGACCCTAGTGCATCCCGTCCGGTTATAGTATTATACATTATTTATAATTGTCCACATCTGGCCTTCCCGCATTTCCTTTGGAAATTCCGGCGTCGTTTATATAAAATCAGAAATGTCTTGACATCCGGGTCTGAGATGTCGACCGAGTTCCATGCCATCAGCGGGGAGGAGGCCTTGGGCGCCCTTGGGAGCACAGAGCACGGGCTTTCCTCGGAAGAGGCCAGAGACCGGTTGAACCGCTACGGGCCTAACGAGCTGAGCGAGGGGCGGAAGATCTCCCCGCTGATGATCTTCCTGGACCAGTTCAAGGACTACATGGTCATCATCCTGATCATAGCCGCCCTGATATCGGCCGGTATCGCGGTCTGGAAGAACTCTACCGAAGAATACCTGGACGCCGGGATCATCATGGTCATCGTGCTGGTGAACGCCGTCCTGGGGTTCGTGCAGAACTACCGGGCGGAGAAGACCATGCAGGCCCTGCGGGACATGGCGGCCCCCAAGGCCAACGTGATCCGCGACGGCAAGGAGATCAGCTTGCCCTCCAGGGAACTGGTGCCCGGGGACATCATAATTCTGTCCACCGGCGACCTCATCTCCGCGGACGCCCGGTTGCTGGAGGAGGCCAATCTCAAGACCAACGAGGCCTCGCTCACCGGGGAATCGCTGCCGGTGAGCAAGAGCGCCCGCCTGGTGCTTCCGTCCGATACCCTTCTCTCGGACCGGGACAACATGGTGTTCTCCGGCTGCACCGTGGACCACGGCCGGGGGAAGGCTGTCGTCACCTCCACCGGCATGCTCACCCAGCTGGGAAACATCGCCCGGATGGTCCAGTCCGAGGACGAGGATACGCCATTGCAGAAGAAGCTGGACCGCCTGGGGAAGCAGCTGGGCCTGATGGTCCTGGGGGTGTGCGTGTTCATCTTCGCCGTGGGCTACTTCCGGGGAGTGGCGGCGGAGGAGATGTTCCTGACGTCCGTCAGCCTGGCAGTGGCGGCCATACCCGAAGGGCTTCCCGCCGTGGTGACCATCTCCTTGGCCCTGGGATTGCAGCGCATGGCCAAGCGCAAGGCGGTGATGCGCAAGCTGCCGGCGGTGGAATCGCTGGGCAGCGCCACCGTGATCTGCACCGATAAGACGGGAACGCTTACCAAGGGCGAGATGAACATCCGGGAGATATTCATCGGGGAGACCGTCAACGTTTCCGGGGAGGGATTCGAGCCCCAGGGCAAGTTCATCGTACAGGGCGAAATGATAGATATGGCCAAGCGCGAGGACCTGGCCATGCTGCTGGTGGCCGGGGCGCTGTGCAACGACTCCTCGCTGTACCAGGAGGACGGCAAGTGGAAGGTGCGGGGCGATCCTACGGAGGGGACGCTGATAGTCACCGCCCGCAAGGCCGGTATCGACGAGGGCAAGGTCGCCGAGAACAGCCCGCGCGTATTCGAGCTGGCGTTCGATTCGGTCAAGAAGCGCATGACCACCGTGCACGAGGTGGACGGCAGGAAGATGGCCTTCATGAAAGGCGCGGCGGAGAGCGTGGTCCCCCTGTGCACCAAGCGTAGGGTCCGGGAGAAGGACCTGGACCTGGACAAGGGTACTGCGGATTCGCTTCTGGCCAAGAACAACGAGATGGCCAGCCGGGCCCTGCGGGTGCTGGCGATCGCCGTTCGGGACGTCACGGACGTCCCTCTGGAGGAATCGGCCCTGGAGAGGGACTTCACGTTCCTGGGCCTGGTCGGGATGATCGACGCCCCCCGAAAGGAGGCCATGGAGGCGGTGCGGAAGTGCCGCACCGCCGGGATCCGGGTGATCATGATCACCGGCGACCACGAGCTGACCGCCCGGGCCATAGCCCTGGAGATGGGGATAGCCGAACCGGGTAAGGACAAGGTGGTGAACGGAAGAATACTGGAGACCGCTTCCGATGATGAGCTGGCCGAGCTGCTTGAGGACGTGAGCGTGTTCGCCCGTGTCGCGCCGGAGCACAAAGTGCGTATCGTTGACGCTCTGCAGGCCCGCGGCGAGATCGTGGCCATGACCGGGGACGGGGTCAATGACGCCCCGGCGCTGAAGAAGGCGGATATTGGCGTAGCGATGGGCATAACCGGAACGGATGTTTCCAAGGAGGCGTCCCAGATGGTGCTCATGGACGACAACTTCGCTTCCATCGTCAACGCCGTGGAGGAGGGAAGGGGCGTTTACGACAACATACGGAAGTTCGTCGCCTTCCTGTTATCCTGCAACTCCGGGGAGGTCATCGCCATGTTCGCGGCAAGCCTGATATTCGTAGATCCAGAGTTCATTCCCTTCCTGCTCCCGGTGCAACTGCTATGGATGAACCTGGTAACGGACGGGTTTCCTGCCCTAGCGCTGGGGGTCGAGCCCATCGAGCCGAACATCATGGAGCGGCCTCCGAACGACCCGAAGGAGCCGCCGGTGACCAGGCGCACCGCTGTGCGCGTGCTTACCATCGGCGGGGCCTTCGCCTTTTCCGCCCTGTTGTCCTTCGCGCTGGTGGACGCGCTGGACCTCTCGGGGGCAGGGGACAAGGTCCAGCACGCCAGGACGGTGGCCTTCTGCACCATGGTGTTCTCCCAGCTGTTCTTCGCCTTCTCCGCCCGCTCCCAGACCTTGACCATAAGAAAGCTGGGACTACTCACCAATCGCAAGATGATCGCCGCTGTGGCGGTGTCCGTCCTGCTCCAGCTGGCCGTCGTCTATCTGCCGGGATTGAGCGATGCGTTCCGCACCGCGCAGCTGGGCTGGGAGGAATGGGCGCTGATACTTCCGATAAGCCTCATGGCGCTGCTGATGAACGAAGCGTGGAAGGTCGTGGCCCAACGAACCGGGAAGGCCTGATGATCGAGCTGGACGGTTCCGAGGGAGAAGGCGGCGGGCAGACCGTTCGCACCGCACTATCGCTATCGGCCCTCACCGGCCAGCCCTTCCACATAGTCGATATCCGGGCCGGCAGGCCGGACCCCGGGCTCAAGCCTCAGCATTTGGCTGGAGTCCGCCTTATGCAGAGGCTGTGCTTGGCGCGGGTGGAGGGAGACGCGGTGGCGTCGCGTGAGCTGACCTTCGTCCCCGGAAAGTTCACCGGAGGATCTCACGAATACGACGTAGGTACGGCGGGCAGCCTGACCCTCCTTATCCAGTCAGCCCTTCCTGCCCTGGTGGCCTCGCCAGTAGAGACCGAGCTTTACCTCAGAGGGGGGACGGACGTCCGCTGGTCGCCGCCGGTGGACCATTACCAGATGGTGCTTTTTCCATTGTTGAGGAGGATGGGGGCGAGCCTGGAGATGACCGTGGAGAGGAGAGGCTTCCACCCCAAGGGAGGAGGAACGGTGAGGCTTAAGGTCAAGGGGGCAACGCTATCCCCATTGAGGTTGGAGGAGCGCGGCGAACTGTTGCGGGTCATAGGACGGGCCTGTGCGCAGAACCTGCCTAAAGAGGTGGCCGAGCGCATGATCGCCTCGGCTCGCGAAGAGCTTCCTGGCCTGGTGGCCGAGAGGGAGGTCACCACGGGAACGTGTCCGGGGGCCGGGCTCACCTTGGCCGCCGAGTACCAAGGGACGATACTAGGCTGGAGCGCCCTGGGAGAGAGAGGCCTGCCGGCGGAAAAGGTCGGGCACGAGGCGGCCAGATGCCTGAGGAAGGTCCTGGACCTCGGAGGGACCCTGGACTCCCGGACCGCCGACCAGCTGATAACCTACATGGCCTTGGCCAAGGGAGCCTCGAGCTTCACCGTGGGCAAGATCAGCGGGCATCTGACCTCGCAGATGCAACTGCTCCCCCAGTTCCTGCCGGTCGATTTTGTGGTCGGGAGAACGTCCCCGCACCGCATCGACGTGATCAACCGTACATGATGGAGCGCTTCTTGGCCAGCTCCTCGCTCTCCCCGGTCTTCTTCTTGATCTCCTTGAGGGCCTCTTCGATGAGGGCCGCCTCTTCCAGGAGAGGCTGGGTGTCCAGTTGGGTGTGCAGAAGCAGCTTGTCGATGGCCTCGGTGGCCGCCGCGGCCGCCCTGGCGTCAGGATAGTCGGAATGAGCCTCGGAGAGGATCGAAACGACATCGAAGGAGCGGTTCACCCCTTCGTTCAAAAGGACGCCGGCAAGACCGACCACGACCCCGTTCTCGAAGATGGGGATGTCGTTCTTGATGAGCATCTGCCTCGCTCTGGGCGTGGAAGCGACCGCGAAGACCTTGAACTCCGCGCCCTCCTTCTCCTCCGGTTCCTCGACCTCCTCCCCCGATTTGTTGGCCAGCCCCTCGGGCGATATGACCATCCTGCAGCCCTTGTCCTCCACCCAGTCCATGATGGTCCAGGCCAGGGGCTTGAGGATCTCCTGTGGGGGTTCGAACTCGGAGACGATGACCACTATCTTGTCGCTGCCCTTCTCCCCGATGACCCCGGAATATACGCGGACGGGGGAATAGGGAACGCCGTCCCTGACTATGGAAACGGATGGAAGGTAAGGGGAATCGATGACCGCCACCAGTTCCAGGTCCAGCAGGTTGACCAGGTAGTTGGCGGTTATGGAACCGACCAGCCCTATGCTGGAGAAGCCCTCGATGACCGTGGCGCCCCGGAGGTTCGACCTCTTCAGTTCGATTATGTCGAAATCGTTCATCGCCGCGGATATCGGTTTAATGCTATTAATGAACCTTCCCATCACCCTTATGATGACCCCCGGGAATACACCGTCCATGAGGCCCAGGGTGATAGTCAACTGCGCCATGTCCCCCGACGGGAAGATCGCTGGGGCGGAGCGAAGGCAGCTGCGCATCTCCTCCCCGGAGGACATGGACCGGGTGAAGCGCTTGCGCGCGGAGTGCCAGGCCATCCTGGTGGGGGCGGGGACCATTCTGGCGGACGATCCGCACCTGACGGTGAAGGGGCTTCCTCCGGAGAAGCAGGCCCTGAGAGTGGTCTTGGACCCCCGGGGCAAGATACCGGAGAACGCTTTGGTCCTGGACGCCCGGGCCAGAACGCTGGTCGCTACCCTGGAGGATTGTGTCCGGCAGTACCCGGGGGCGGAGACGGTGCGGTTGGGCAAGGGCACCCTCGACCTGAAGGCGCTTCTTGACGCCCTAGGGCAGAGGGGCGTGTCCACCCTTCTTGTGGAAGGAGGAGGGGAGACCATCTACTCCTTCTTCAAGGCGGGGCTGGTGGACGTCTATTCGGTCTTCGTCGGCGATTTCATCATCGGCGGCCGGGAATCCCCAACGCCGGTGGACGGGGAGGGCTTCCGCATGGGAGAGCACGTCCCGCTGCGCCTGCTATCCTTCGAGCGCTTGGGCTCCGGCCTGCACCTCACCTACGAGGTACGGCGGGATGCCTGACCCCTCCTTCCTCTTGGACGGGATGTTGGGCTCCCTGGCCCGTTGGCTGAGGATAATGGGCTACGATTCGGAGTACCTGCGGGACGAGAAGGACAGCGCTCTGCTGACGATCCTGGGCGAAAGATACCTTCTGACCAGGGACAAACAGCTGGCGCAACGAGCCGGTACCAGGGGATTCTATCTGGAGAGCGATGACCTGGACGTTCAGCTTTCTGTGACCGTTGAACGTTTCGGCCTGCGCCCGGACCTGGAACGGACGCGCTGCACGGCCTGCAACGGCCCTTTGGAGAAGGTGCCCAAGGACCAGGTCAAGGAAAAGGTGGAAGAGGGCACCTGGAACGAGCATCAGGAGTTCTGGACGTGCCGAGAGTGCGGGAAGGTCTACTGGCATGGCGCTCACTGGAAGAACATAAGGAATAGGCTGGACAGGATCAGCTGATGTCCCGGAAGTAATCCTCGCTCAGGACCTTCCCGGTGCTGGCGTTCAGGACCATGACCCCTTTGGTGCCTTCCACGCACCAGATCGGCACATAGTATATGCCCAGCGGCTTCACGGAACCTAGGTCCAGGCGGGGATGCACCGTGACCCGCTCGGTCATCGTCACCTGCCCGTTCTCCCTGACCATGTCCCTTTCGTAAGTGTGCTCCTTCTCCACGGTCGACCGGACCAGGGCGGAGGCGTCCTCCTCCTCGAGTATCGGCTCCAGACGCTTGTGCCCCTGGTCCAGGCTGGTCACGGTCTCCGGGACCTGGTCCCAGGCCTGCACGTCCTTGGTCATGGCGTTCACGGCCACCGTTCCCTCCCGGCCGCCGATCTTCCCCTCGCCCACGTACAGCGGGACCTGGTAGCTGAAAAGATAGTGCGGAACGAGCTCCAGGCGGTGGCTGAAGCCTCCCACGGTCTTGGAGGAAAGATCCACCACGTCCTGCAGGGACATTTGCATGGGGACGATCCGCCCCTCCTCCCCCACCTCGGGAACATCGTCATCCATCATCGGAACGTCATCCGCGTACAGGTCGTCGAGAAGTCCGTGGTCCTCCTCCCCCACCAGCTTCTCGATGCGGGTGCGCCCGACCTCGTGCTCCACCGCCTCCCGGTCCCATACCACCACCTCCGGAGGCAGGGCGGCCAACGTCGACTCGGCCAACGGTACGAGGGCCGCCAGGACCACCTTGCCCTTTACGGAGGGCGCGGTCCTGGTCAGTTCCTCCATGGCCGCCGGGGAGTGCCTTGAATAGGGATAGAAATGAAGCTCGATGTCCTCGCGGCGCCCGCGAACGAAAGGTCCGGCCTGGTCGACCAGGAAGCCCCTCGATTCCAATATCTCCTTGAGCACCGCGTTCAACGTGGTCATGCTGGGAACAGGAATCGCTGCTTGGTGATTAATAGCTTATCGGGTGTCCTCCCAAAGGTCCCGCCCGGTGCAGGCCTCCGTTCCGAGAAGTCCCATGAACTCCTCCGGATAAGGTTCGAAGAGGACCTGCTGCAGAAGGTAATCCTCCCCTTGCCTCAGGGCCCAGGAGCGGACCATGAGCAGCGGCGCGCTCAGCGGGACCTTTCCCTGGGCGTACCATTCCAGGGAGCGCAGGAAGTGCTGCTTCTCTTTGGCGTCCAGGTTCTCGGAGAAGTAGCCCATGGCGTGCATCAGCACGTTGTTCCAGGACCGGCAGTTGGGGGGACGGCGCAGGGCGCTGTGCAGTTCGGCCGAATACTCCTGCAGGCGCTCCTCGATCGGAGCGTTGGACGCCGATATGCGGCCCATCCGGCGCAGGGCCGCCTGGTTGTAGCCCATGAGCAGCAGCTTGTGCCTGGCGTGGAAGTCCATGAGCGCCTTGGACGTCCCCTTCTCCCGGCACCCCCGGAAGCGGGCCGAGGTGAAGACGCGGGTGAGGAAGTGGTCCGCTATCCGCCCGTTCAGCAGCCGGGCCTCGTCCTCCACGGCCAAATGCGGAAAGGTGGAAAGGACCTCCTTGGCGAATATTCCGGACCCTTTGGAGGTGAGCGCCCCCTTTCCCTCGCCTGGCGGGTACACCCGGACGTCCTTGATGCCGCAGGAGGGGGAGCGGTTCTTCAGCAGGAAGCCGTCCACGTCCCGGAGGTTGGCCAGGTGCTCCCGGGTGAATCGCAAGGCATTGTCCGTCACGTCCCTTCCGGTGCGGGGCTGCTGAAGGCGGTCCTCCCCGTCGACGCGCACGATGCGCACTGGATCGCGGGGAACGCCCAGACCAATGTCCGCCTCCATGCACACCGGTAAGAACTCCACGTAGGGCATCAGGCGCAGGACGAACTCGCTCTTGATCTTCTCACCGTTGTAACGGCACGCCTCGAACTCGATGCAGCGGCTGATGACCAAACGGGGCTTGGGATCGGACATGGTTTACTTTAGGCGCAGGTAAGTAAAAAATGGTATGGAACGATGTTGTTTCGTGAGAAAGGAATGGCTTTGGGCTTTTGCCTTGGCGCTCCTGCTGTCCTCCGCCGTTCTGGGATGGAGGGGCTGGGAGAGGGGGGAGGTCGAGATCTACCTCTTCCTGATATTCCCAGTGCTGAAGGCCGACGGCGCCTACGGAGCGGCGGCCTTCCTCCTGGCCTTCTCATCCTTAATGGTCATGATCTATTCCTTTTGGACCGGGGCCCGCGGGGAAGGTCTGGAATCGGAGCGAAGAACGTCCGCGGCAGGGGTGATCATGATCGGTCCGATACCGATCGTGCTGGGCAGCGACCGTCGGACCACCATCATAGCGCTGGTGATGGCCTTGGTGGTGCTGATGATGATAATACTATTCCTGGTCCAGTAAGGCCTGGGCCGCCTTCCACGGATCGAGCTTGTCCTTTCTGGCGAAGGCCCTCACGGCCTCCATGATGTCCAGATAATCCTGGTACTGCAGCCCGGCCCGACGTACCTCGCGGCCGACCGCTGTTTCCAGGGTGTCGTCCCGGCGTCGCTTGTCCACCGCGTCCGAGAGCGCCTTACCCTGCACATCATTCAGCGGTTCCATTCCTGCACCACCTTCAAGAAGTTGCGGAAGATGTCCACGCCGAAATTTGTGTCCTCCACCTCGGGATGGAACTGCACGGCGTACAACGGCCGGCGCAGGGAGCGCATCGCTTCCACCAGGCATGTGTCAGAGTGCGCAAGCACCTCGAATCCCTCCGGGACGACCTTCACCTCGTCATTGTGCGATTCCCAGACGTCGAATTCCTTGGGGACGCCCTGGAAGAGCTGGTCCTCCACGTCCACGTAGAGGCGGGTGCGCCCGAACTCGGCGCGGACCGCGGGACCTGTGCTGCCGCCAAAATGGGTGGCCATGAACTGCATTCCGGCGCAGATGCCCAAAATGGGGAAATCGGCCTTGTCCAGGTATTCGCCGTTGTTGCCCATGCGCCCGGCCTCCGAGGCCACGTCCGGAGCGCCCCCGGAAAGCACCAGGGCATCCACCTGGCCTATCTGGTCGAACGGGGTGGTGTTGGGGATTATCTTGGTCTCCACCTTCAGATACTTCAGCACGCGCCACTCGCGGTGCGTCCACTGCCCCCCGTTGTCAACCACGTACACCCGCATTGGGGCGGAATCACCGATATGTGGTATAAAACGATTGGTCGGACCTCCGGAAGCGTCCCGGGAAACGATTATGTCTGGCCTTTGCATTACGATGAAGCATGAAGGCCGTGATATTCGACCTGGGCCACACCCTGATCGACTACTACCACGACTGGGCCGGGCCGGAAGAGAGGATCGTCAGCAGGCTCTGTCGCCTGGCCGCGGACACCGGGGGTCGTGTGCAGGAGCAGGAGTTCCGCCGTTCCGTGCTCGCTACCCTGCAGGGCAATCGGGACCGCAAGATGCATGACATGCTGGAGATACCTCTGGAAAGGGTGCTGGACAAAATATTCAGCTCCGCCGGGTGCAAGGTGGACGATGGCCTCATTCAGGACGGCATGGAACTGTTCTACGAAGCGCTGAAGGAGGACCGCTGCCTGGTGCCTGGAACGCTGGAGATGCTGCAGCGGGTGCGAGACCGGGGCTGCTCCATCGGCCTAATATCCGACGTGGCCTGGGGACTGCCCTCGGAATATCCGCTGCGGGACATCAAGCACTTCCGCCTGGAAGCGTATTTTGACGACATGATATTCTCCAGCGACGTCGGCCTGCGCAAGCCGAACCCGCGCCTGTTCAAGATGGCCATGTTCAATCTGAGCGCGGAAAGGAACGAATCGATGTACATCGGGAACTCACTGCAGGCGGACGTGAAGGGCGCCAAGTCGGTGGGCATGAAGGCGGTTCTGAAAAAAAGCGGCTACTTCCAGCCGGACGATTCGATCGTGCCGGACCATACCGTCGACGACTGGAACGAGCTTGACGAGCTGCTGTGATCACTCCCACTCGATGGTGGCCGGCGGCTTGTTCGTTACGTCGTACACCACGCGGTTCACGTTGGCCTTCATCTCGTTGGTGATGCGCAGGGATATGCGCTCCAGCACATCGTAGGGGATCTTGGAGAAGGAGGCGGTCATGGCGTCCACCGATTCCACCGAGCGGATGGCGATCGTTCGACCGTAGGCCCGGCGGTCGCCTTGCACGCCGACCGACTGCACTGGAAGAATGACCGCGAAGTACTGCCAGGGGCGGGTCATGCATCCCTTGTCGGAAGCGGCCTCCAGCTCCTCCTCGACTATGGCGCAGGCCTCCCGAACAACGCTCACCGACTCCGGGGTGGCCTCCCCGATCACCCTTATGGCCAGGGCCGGGCCGGGGAACGGCTGGCGTTCGGAGACCTCCACGCCCAGGAAGCGGGCCACTGCCCGCACTTCGTCCTTGTACAGGTCCCAAAGCGGTTCGACCAGCTTCAGGGTCATGTCCTTCGGCAATCCTCCGACGTTGTGATGGCTCTTGATGGTGTCCCTTACGCCGTCACCGCTTTCGATCCAGTCCGGGGCGATGGTTCCCTGCACCAGGTGGTCGGCGCCGAAGGCCAAGGCCTCCCGCTCGAACACCCTGATGAACTTCTCCCCGATCACCTTGCGCTTCGCTTCCGGATCGATCTGACCCTTCAGGGCGGTGAAGAACTCTTCCTTGGCGTCGACCAGGCGGTAGTGCACGTTCAGAGCGTCGAACATGCGGCGCACGTCCTCGGTCTCCCCCTTGCGCATGAGGCCGGTGTCCACGTAGACCGTGAGAAGCCTGTCGCCGATGGCGCGGTCGACGAGAACGGCGGCGACCGTGCTGTCCACTCCGCCCGAGCAGGCTATGATGGCTTTCCCGGTTATCTTGGTCCTAAGCTCCTCGATCTTCTCCTGCACGAACTCCTGGGGGTCGAACATCAGCCTTGCACCTCGTTGGAATCGCTCTCCACCTTCTCGGCCATATCCCTGCGGTAGGAGGACAGCGCCTTGGCCAGCCTCTCGTCCCCGATGGAGAGCATGGAGACCGCCAGCAAGGCCGCGTTGTCCCCGCGGTCCAGGCCCACGCAGGCCACCGGTATGCCGGGAGGCATCTGAACTATGGAAAGAATGGAATCTATGCCGAGCTTGCCGGACACCGGCACGCCTATGACGGGTCTGCTGGTGAAGGATGCTACCGCCCCGGGGAGCGCCGCGGCGAGACCGGCTATGGCGATGAACACGTCCGCCCTGCTCTGCTCCACCATCTGCTTCACCCGGTCCGGGGTGCGGTGGGCCGAGGCCACGATCATTTCCGCCCCGACGTCGAAGCGCTTCAGAACGTCCAGGGCCTTGCGGCCCACTTCCGCGTCGCTCTTGCTCCCGAGAATGATGAGAACCGAAGCCATTGGGTCACTGACAGAGTTCAAATAAAAAAGCATTTGCCTCCATAGGAGGCAAGGAAAGGGAAGTAAAGGGATTTCAGCTCTTCATGATGGCCAGCAGGAACGCGCCGACGGCCACCAGGGCGCCGATCAGGGCGGCCAGGATGTTGACGAAGGCGACCCAGATGACCTCGGATATGTCCACTTCGACGCCAGCCATGTCCGCGTAACCCAGGTAGCCCCAGACCACGCCGACGATCAATCCTATAACCAACAAGACGACACCTATCATCCTGCTCTTGCCGCTTCCGAAATAGGCCGTGAAGGCTCCAGCCAAGATCATTACCAGGCTGAAGGTCAGCAGGAGCACCGTCAGGAATTGCATCAGATCCATTCTTGATCACCTTTAGTTGATATTCATCCTAGGATCGGTGTCGATGACCAGTTGGCGGCACCACCGACCCCCTGACCGAGCGAGACCCGGCCTGAAGGGACGGAGCGCAACCTGCGCCATTCGTTCACCTAGGGCATCCTACAAGTTTTTTCACTTATTATAATTTTCCTCCGATCGCGCGCGCCATCGGGTAATGTCCAGATAGCCCTATCGCAGCATGGACCTCACCCTCTCCTCCACCATGCCCCAATCGGGGATGGAGGTCAAAGAGCCTGGCGATGAGACCACGAAGGAAGCGGCGGCGCAGCCCAAGGCCCCGCATTCCATCCAGCTTTTTCCGCGATACAGCCCGGCGTAGAAACCGGCCCGGAAGGCGTCTCCGGCGCCGGTGGGATCTACCACCTCGACCTTGGCCGCCGGAACGTCCAGCGTCTCGTTCTTGGTGTATATCCTGGCCCCCTGCCCGCCGAGGGTGTTTATGATGACCTGCATCCCCCGGTAGCTGCCCAGAAGCTCATCCGGGCTATCCTTGCCTGTGTAGCGCATGGCGGTCGCCAGCTCGTTGCGGTTGCAGAAGAGCATGTCCGTGAACCCCAACGCCTTATGGAAGCGCTCGGCGTCCCACACGTGGTGTATCTCCTGTGCCGGGTCCAAGGCCCGCCTCTTGCGCAGCATGTTGGGCTGCGCCAGAAGCTTGAGGTAGTAATCGGGCGAACCGGTCATCAGATGGATCGCCAGAGCATCCTTGGCCCCTTTGGCCTTGACCGGATAGGAGCTCATGTCGGCCATTGCCCCCTGGAACACGTACGCCACCTGGTCCTCCTTCTCGTCCGTGGCTATCCAAACGGTGGGCGTCTCCTTCCCCTCCACCTCCACCAGCTCGTCCAAGATCACTCCCTTGGACTCCATGAGCTGTCTGAACTCCGGGGGGAGGTCCTTGCCTACGTACGAGATCAGAGCGGTCGGCACCCCGAGGGCGGAGGTCATGGTCGCCACGTTGGCGCCGGTACCCCCGAAGAAGCTCTTCTTGCTAAGTACGTTGGAGGAGGTGTTCCGCTCTGGAAGCTCCTTGAGCGTCAGCAGGTGGTCGATGTTCGTGTGGCCGTAAACGCAGAGGAAGGGCTTCATTGGGTCCCCTCCTGCCAGTCGCCGAGATATTTGACCTGCTCCGCGGACAGCGTGTCTATCGACAGCCCCATGGTCCGGAGCTTGATGCTGGCGACCAGCTGGTCCATCTCCGCCGGGACCGGGTACACCTTGCCCTTCATCCGGGAATGGTTACGGACCAGGTGCTCCAGCGCCAACGCCTGAATGGAGAAGCTCATGTCCATGATCTCCACCGGGTGCCCTTGGCCCGCGGCCAAATTCATTAGACGGCCCTCGGCCACCAAATACACCTTGCGCCCGTCCGGCAGATCGTAGCGGTCCACGTGCTCCCTTACTTTCTCCTTGTGGGAGGACATGGACTCCAGGGCCTTCTTGGACACCTCGTTGTCGAAGTGCCCCGCGTTGCCGAGGACGCACCCGTCCTTCATGACAAGGAAATGCTCCTGCCTGACCACGTCCTTGCAGCCAGTGACGGTGATGATGATGTCCGCAAGGCCGGCCGCCTGGGCCATGGGCATGACCTGGAAACCGTCCAGACGCGCCTCTATCGCCCGTATCGGATCGACCTCGGTGACAATGACGATCGCCCCCATCCCCTTGGCCCGCATGGCCACGCCGCGACCGCACCAGCCGTATCCGGCGACGACCAGGGTCTTTCCGGCTATGAGCAGGTTGGTGGCGTTCATGAACCCGTCGAAGGTGCTCTGTCCGGTCCCGTAACGGTTGTCGAACAGGTACTTCATCTTGGCGTCGTTCACGGCCATGACCGGGAACTTCAGCTTGCCGTCGGCGGCCATGGCCTGCAGGCGTATCACCCCGGTGGTGGTCTCCTCGTTTCCTCCTTTCACCTCGTCCAGCTGCTCCCGCCGGGAGGTGTGCAGCATGGTGATGAGATCGGCGCCGTCATCTATGACGAACTCGGGACGCATATCTAGGACGGAGTTCAAGTTCTCATAGTACTCCTTGTTGCTCTCGCCCTTCTTGGCGAAGACCTCTATGCCCTTCTCCTCCTTAAGAGCCAGAGCGACCGAGTCATCGGTGGACAGGGGGTTGCAGCTCGCCAGCCGCACCTTCGCCCCGGCCCTGGCCAACGTGACGGCCAGCATGCCGGTCTTGGCCTCCACGTGCAGGGCCATGCCCACCTTCGTTCCCTTGAGGGAACCTTCCTGGCGCATCCTCTCCCCGACCTCCCTTATTACCGACATGTGAGCCTCCGCCCATCCCAGGCGGCGCGAGCCCTTCAACAGCAGTTCATTGTCCATTTTCATCGCTCCGATCGATCAGCGTTATCTTTCTCCAATCCCTGGCATATGCGCCGCATTACGGCGGCCAGGTTCTCGTCGTTGCGGAAGGCCGACAGGACCCCTTTCGTCTCCTGCGGCGCTTTCCTGAGCTCGTTCGCCCACTTCATGATGTTCGGTACGGCCCGGGTAATCTCGTCCACCACCGCTACGTCCGCCGCCAAAGTGGTGCGCGACAACGGGTTCAGGTCAATGGAGATGACCTTCTTCCCGGCCTTGGCCATAGCCTCCGCCCGGTCCCCGTCCTCCAGCGGGATGAGCACCACGTCCGCGGCGAACAGCCCCTTGCTGGTGCAGCGCGCCCTGTCGGACGCTATACCTTCCAGAACGGAATCCTGCTCCCTGCCCAGCACCTTCATTCCCATTTCCCTCTCGACGAAATCGCACACCTTCCCTAAGCGCTCGTCGGTGCGGTGGAACAGATTGACCTCGACCAGCGCGCCGGTGGCTCTGGCCAGATCGCCGATCTCCTTGGCGGCCAAAGCGGCCGCGTTTCCGTTGATGGTGATGACCGGGTGCCTGGCCTGCAATAGAAGCGCCGCGGCGGCCCTCTCGGCCAGGTCAGCTTCCGGAACGGTCACCTCGCCCAGCAGGTAATCGAAGGCCTCCCCCCGCCCGTGGGCGATGAGCCCGGTGGTGGAGACTATTCCCTCCCCCACCATGGCGGCCATGCGCTCCCTGGTGATCAGGGAACGGTACCTGGGGTGGTCCTTGGAAATCTTCACGCGCGGTAGAGAGCTTGCTCTGACATAAACTGTGCGCCTTTGTCCCCCGAGGCTCACGAAGCGGGGTCCTATGATAGGGTTAAATAATATCAGTAGCGGCAAAATCTAGGAAAGATTATATCCCTTGAGCTGTCCTATTAATATACCTTTGCGTAATGTTCAAATAGTTAATTTATTATCATCTTCCTCAACACCGGTTAATATCGGCGTATAGGGTTCATCATGCAATTTCTTGGGAACGTGCAAGAAGTGACCGTGGACGGTAAACTGGTGGTGCGCGCCTCCTTCACTCCCAAGCTTAAGGAAGCGGTGTTCGATAACCGAAAGCGGCCTCTGGGCAGGATCGTCAGGATCTTCGGCCCGGTGGAATCTCCCTATGTGACCGTCGAACCGACCGGAGACACCAGCCTGCTGTCCGCAACCGGAAAGCAGGTCTATATCGATGGGGTCGAAAACCATGGCAACCAAAAAGGAATCGGCAGAGGAAATAACCCGGTGCCCAGAGTGTAACAGCGGGCACCTGGTCAGGGACTATGAGCGGGGCGAGCTGATCTGCGAGGAGTGCGGATTGGTGATCGATGACCAGTTCATAGATCTCGGCCCGGAGTGGAGGGCCTTCGACGTGGAGCAGGGCGAGAAGCGCGCCAGGACCGGCGCGCCGATGACCTACACCATTCACGACAAGGGACTGTCCACTGAGATATCCTGGAAGAACAAGGACTCTTACGGCAAGAGCATCCCCACCAGGAACCGTGCCCAGCTCTACCGCCTGAGGAAGTGGCAGCGGAGGATCCGTGTGTCCAACGCCACCGAGAGGAACCTGGCCTTCGCCCTTAGCGAGCTGGACCGCATGGCCTCGGCCATGGGACTTCCCCGTAATGTACGCGAAACGGCCGCCATGGTTTACCGCAAGGCGGTCAACAAGAACCTGATCCGCGGAAGGAGCATCGAGGGAGTCGTGGCCGCATCGCTTTACGCCGCCTGCCGGCAGTGCAACGTGCCCCGTACCCTGGATGAAGTGGCTAGCTCCAGCCGGGTCGGGCGCAAGGAGATCGGACGAACGTACCGCTTCATGACCAGAGAGCTCTCCCTGAAGCTGATGCCCACCAAGCCCCAGGACTACGTGCAGAGGTTCTGCTCCGAACTGAAGTTGAGCGGGGAGGTCCAGGCCAAGGCCGCGGACATCCTTAAGGACGCCAACAAGAAGGAGCTGACCTCCGGTCGCGGTCCGACGGGCGTCGCGGCAGCGGCCATCTACATCGCCAGCATCCTGTGCAACGAGAGGCGCACCCAACGCGAGGTGGCCGACATCGCCGGGGTCACCGAGGTCACCATCCGGAACCGCTATAAGGAACTGACCGACAAGTTGGGCATAGAGATACAGCTCTGACCCGCAAACCTCTTATCTTCTTAACATTTTAGAGTAGTGCGCCCTGGCGCCCGCGAGAGGTGTTCATAATGAAGGTGAAGAAGCCCTTACTGTTGTTGCCGGCCATTGGCCTGATCTTCGCTGGACTCATACTGATCATATCACCGGCCACGGCCATATTCCTCTTCAGGTCCGTGAGCACGGTGTTCGGGATCGTCCTACTGCTGCTCTTCACCGTGGTGGGCGTGTGGGAGATATCTCTGTCCCGCACCATAGCCACCAGCCAGATCGGGGAGTGGCCGGGCATCATGAAGGCCCTGGCGATAGCCCTGGTAATGAGGCTGATCGCCATATTCATGACCGACGATCTCATACAGATACTGAACCTGGTTGCGGCGGGGCTGGAGGTTCTGGCCCTCGTCCTGGTCTATGTCTATAAGCCTTCCTTCATGCCCAGCAAGGAAGAGGTGGCATCCGCCCTGAAGCGCTTCTCCTCGGTGACGGTCAAGGCCGGAGCCCAATGCCCCAAGTGCAAGGCGGTGGTCGAGTCGGAATGGACCCTGTGCCCGGATTGCGGCACTCGCCTTCCGAAGTACTGCGCCAAGTGCAACACCAAGGTGAACGAGGGCGAGACCGCCTGCTGCAAGTGCGGCACGAAGATCGAGGTCGCCGCTTCGCTGGTCCTGATGGTGGAGACCCTGAAGAAGACCGCCGAGCTGGACGCGGCACCGGAAACGCGCTCCGCCCGCTACGCCAGGCTGGGCGACGGATTGCTCAAGGTGGGACAGCTGGACGAGGCGGTGGAGGCGTTCAGGACCGCCATACACTACACCCAGTTCGACCGCAAGCGCACTAACTTCTTGGTCAAGATGGCCGTGGTCATGGCCAACAAGGGAAGGATCGCGGAGGCGGACCAGTTATTGGACGCCGCCCTGAAGCTGGATCCCCAGGACGTTTCCGGGGCGCAGAGGGTAATGGCGGAACTGCACAAGGCGCCGGAGACCAAGGCCTGCCCGGCCTAGGGACGCACCCTGGTCAATTTAACATAACTAAGCTGCTCGCCAGAGCTGGCGAACAGTATCTCCTTTTTTACCCCGTGAGCAAGCCGTACGGCACGGGAGATCTCCGCCCAGACGGTGGAATAATCGTCCGGGACCACGTGCACCAGGTACCGTGAGTGGTGCTTGGACGGGTTCCCCTCGTACACCCGGAAGTGCGTGCCGTACTTGAAGCCGGTCTTGACCACCATTCCCCGCGACCGCAGGTCCTGGTACGCCTTCATGCGCATATCGAAGTCGGGCTGGGATCTCCGGGCGTTGGTAAGGAAACCCTTGTCCCCCATCTTCTGCCCGGAGCGTATCGACCGCACCTCCAGCCGGCCCTTCTCCATCAGGTACGCCGTCTCCAGCAACGACAATTGGAGCATCGGGCCGATCTTCTTACCGTAGAAGCCGTTCTCATACAGCCGATCAGCATCCTGGCCCAGGACTATCACTGAATCGTCGAGCAGCGCGCCCTCGGCGGTGGTCGGCGATTCCTCGGTCGAACCGCGCGGTTCCGCTCCTTCGACCGTGTAGTAGGTGATATCCCCCTCCTCGTCCACCACGCCCAGGAGAAGGTCCTTGCGGGTGCGCTGCGAGGTCTCGCTCTTATCCAGAAGGGCGGCGATATTGAAGACGTCCCTTTCCGAGATGGCCAGGACCCAGTTCTTGGCCTGGGAGTTGTGCGGGGAAGAGCCTCGCTCGTACACCCGGAAGTGGAAGTCCCCCTGGTCCAGCTTTACTATGAAACCGCGCGACCTCAGGTCGCGATAGACCACGTAACGGGACTGCAGGTCCTCCACGGACCTGGCGGCCCGGCGGTACAGCGAGGCGTGGTCCATCGGCTTGCCGTTCTGGAGTACCTGGAGCTTGTCGCATTCCAGAAGGAACAGGGCTTCCAGCAGGTCGAGGTCCAGTCCCCCTCCGGGACGGGGGTAGCCGTAAAAGCCCTTGTTGTAGACCTGGCTGCCCTCGGCCATGTCAGAAATGACAACACTTTCCCCCAGCAGCTCGCCCGCCATGCCACTTGAACGATGTCCTTTAGTTAAAGATTCCCCGTTCCCGAATTTTATAAATACTAATAGTTCACAATTATAAGATGTAAACATTCAGTTCAATAGTTGGTGGAACATGGACGAGCTTGACGTGCTGCTATCGGTGATCGAGAACCCCACCCGCCGGAGGATACTGGAGGCCTTGGTGCGCGAGCCGCACTACCCTCTGCAGCTGTCCAAGGAGCTGGGGCTGAGCCAACAGGGAATAATGAAGCACCTGAGGATGCTGGAGGAGCTGGACCTGGTGCGGTCCTTTTTGGAGGACAGCGACCAGGGAGGGCCTTCCAGACGGAGGTACTTCCCGACGACCGGCTTCACCATGGTGGTGGACATCGGCCCGGGGCTTTTCAACACCGAGGTGGCGACCAGGCCTTTCGAGGACGGATCGGAGAAGGAAGAGGGGGACGGCAGAAGGCTGCTAGACCTGCGCAAGGACCTGGGCGAGATTGACCAGGAGCTGGTAAGCATAAAGCAGCGGCGGGCGGAGCTCATAGCCGAGAAGGAAAGGATACTGGAGGAGGCTGGGCGGGCGGTGGAGACCTCGTTCATGGACTACCGGAGCCGCAAGATCGTCTACGAGTACATATTGCACCCGCAGATCAGCGCCAAGGACCTGGCCCGGGGGCTGGGACTGAGGGACGACGCGGTGGAGAAGTTGATCGGAAAGCTGGAGGAAGAGAACGATGCCAAGCGAGATTGAACGTTACAGGCTGGAGATCCGTAAGGTCGGGGAGGACCTGGAGAAGGCCATGCGCAGCGCGGCACAGGAGCTGGACCGGCTGGGCAAGGAAGTGCTCGGCGATACCGTGACCAACGCCAAACAAGGCGGGAAGGAGGCGGAGGAGGCGCTGCTCAGGCTGGAGAAGGACCTCCAGGAGGGCGGTCCTAATATCCGCCGGGAGATGGACCTGCTGCTGAAGCGCCTGGGCGATGCGGCGGCCAGGGTGGAAAAGGAGCTGAACCGGCGTGAGAAATAGATTTATATAGAAGTACTAACACTAATGTAATGTACTAAAAGTAAACAACTCTTGGTTAACATGTAAAGAGGTGAATTGATATGACGGGAACCGAAAGGGAACCGGTGGACCTGGTCCCCCGGATCTGGACCTGGAGCCCCATCTCCGTTTTCGAGGAGATGGAACGGGTGTTGAACGACATGCGTACGGGGTTCGTCCTGCCTGGAAATGCCATTTACCGCGGGGAGGGCGCCCGGATGCCGAACATGGACCTCAGCGAGGAGCAGGACCGATTCCTGGTCCAGGCCGAGCTTCCGGGGATGACCAAGGAGGACGTCACCATCGAGACGGACGGCGACGTGCTCAGGATCACCGCCAGAAAGGAGCAGGAGGTCGAGGAGAAGAAGGAGGGTTACATCCGAAGGGAAAGGGGCAGCATGCAATTCCACCGCCAGATGCGCCTCCCGGAGAACGTGGACCACGATCAGATCAAGGCCAGGATGGAGAACGGGGTCCTGGAGATCTCCCTGCCCAAGATGACGGCGAAGGAAGAGAAGAGGAACAAGATCGAGGTGGAGTGAGCTCCGCCTCGTAACTAGTGAGTGGAAATAGATGAGCGCATCTGACAAGGTATTGAAGGTGTCCGAGGCTCGGTCCAAGGATGCCGGTCGTGGCATAGCTAGAGTGGACCCAGCGGTTATGGAGGCCCTGGGGCTGAACGCCGGAGACGTGGTCCAGATAGAGGGAAAGAAGAAGACTGTGGCCGTGGTCTGGCCCGGTTACAACGAGGACGCCAACCGCGGTGTCGTGCGTATAGACGGAACTATTAGAAGGAACGCCCAGACCAGCATAGACGAGAAGGTGTCCATTCGCAAGATAGCGGTAAAACCGGCCCAGAAGATGTCCTTCGCTCCTACGGAGGAGCTGCGCATCATGGGAGGCGAGGAGTACCTGGCCCAGATGATGGAGGGAAGGGTGTTCTCCCGCGGTGATATTGTTGAATTGAACGTGATGGGCAGGCGCATCGACCTGGTGGTGATGTCTCATTCCCCCAGCACTGACGCGGTCATATTGACCAGGGACACCGAGATCAAGATGAGCGACAAGCCGGTGAAGGAGACCACCTCCGGGATACCCAAGGTCACCTATGAGGACATTGGCGGGCTCGGGGACGAGGTCAAGAAGGTCCGGGAGATGATCGAACTTCCGTTGCGCCACCCGGAGCTGTTCGAGCGCCTGGGCGTGGAGGCGCCGAAGGGCGTGCTGCTGCACGGCCCGCCTGGAACCGGAAAGACGTTATTGGCCAAGGCGGTGGCCGGCGAGACCAGCGCCAACTTCGTGTCCATCGGCGGACCGGAGATAATGAGCAAGTTCTACGGCGAGAGCGAGGAGCGCCTGAGGGAGATATTCAAGCAGGCCGAGGAGAACGCGCCTTCCATCATCTTCATCGACGAGATCGATTCCATCGCCCCGAAGAGGGACGAGGTGTCCGGGGAGATGGAGAGGAGGATCGTAGCGCAGCTCCTGGCGCTTATGGACGGGCTGCAGGCCCGGGGTAAGGTAGTGGTCATTGGCGCCACCAACCGCCCGAACGCGCTCGACCCCGCATTGCGCCGCCCGGGGCGGTTCGACCGGGAGATTGAGATCAACATACCCAACCGGGGCGGACGGCTGGACGTGCTGCAGATACACACCCGCGGCATGCCCTTGGCCGAAGATGTGGACCTGGAGCGCCTGGCCGACCTCACGCACGGCTACGCCGGGGCCGATCTGGCCGCGTTGTGCAAGGAGGCGGCCATGCATTCCCTGCGGCGCATACTGCCGGACCTGGACATGGAGGCGGACAGCATACCCGTGGAGGTGCTGAACCGCATCACCGTGACCAAGGACGACTTCTTTGCCGCCCTACGTGAGATGTCCCCGTCCAGCATGCGCGAGGTGCTGATCGAGTCGCCGAACCTGCACTGGGACGAAATCGGCGGGCTGGAAGACGTGAAGGCGGAGCTGAAGGAGGCCGTGGAATGGCCCCTGAAGTATGCCGGACTTTTCGAACATATGAGCGCCGAGCCTCCGAAGGGCGTGCTGCTGTTCGGACCGCCCGGTACTGGAAAGACCATGCTGGCGAAGGCTGTGGCGACGGAGTCGGAAAGCAACTTCATCAGCATCAAGGGGCCGGAGTTCCTGAGCAAGTGGGTCGGCGAGAGCGAGAAGGCGGTGCGCGAGACGTTCCGCAAGGCCAGGCAGGCCGCCCCGTGCATCATATTCATGGACGAGATCGATTCGATAGCACCGACCCGCGGTGGAGATTCGGACTCCCATGTGACGGAGAGGGTCATCTCTCAATTGCTGACGGAGCTGGACGGTCTGGAGTCCCTGCACAACGTTGTCGTCATCGCCGCTACGAACCGTCCGGACATCATCGACCCGGCGCTGCTTCGTCCCGGCCGCTTCGACCGGATGATACAGGTCGGAGCCCCGGACCTGGAGACCAGGAAGGCCATCCTGCAGGTGCACTTCAAGCGCAAGCCTCTGGCGGACGATGTCAAGCTGGACGAGGTGGCTCACAAGACCGATGGGTACACCGGGGCCGATCTTGCGGCCATCGCCAACGAAGCGGTGATGAGCGCCATCCGCGAGGCGGTGACCGCGGGAAAGGGCGAGGACCCCGAGGCCATGAAGGGCACCAAGGTGAGCATGAAGCACGTGATGGACGCGGTGGAGAAGCACCGCCCCATCTCCCTTCAGGAGCTGAGCAAGTTCCAGAAGATAGCCAAGGATTTCGAGTATGTGAGGTGATGATATGAGAAAAGTTAGACGTGACGATGACTGGAACGGCCTGTTCCATTCCTTTGACGATGAGTTCGACGTCATGCGGGAACGCATGGACCGGCTGATGGAGGCGGCCCTGCACGGCACCGGAAGCGATCCGCTGGTGTACGGCTTCTCCATGCGCACCGGCTCGGACGGGAAGCCGGTGGTGCAGGAGTTCGGCAACGTCCCGAGAGGCGGGGCACCTCCAGACGCAAGCTGCCGTGAGCCACTGACGGACGTGACGGAGGAGGACGACAGGGTAAGGGTCATCGTCGAGCTGCCCGGGGTTGATAAGCAGGACATCGACCTCCGTTCGGTGGACCGCGAGCTGACGATATCCGTGGACACGGATAGAAAGAGGTTCTGCAAGAAGCTCGAGCTTCCCTGCGACGTCATGCCTGATAGCGCCTGCGCCGAGTACCGCAACGGGGTGCTGACGGTGACCATGGGCAAGGCGGAGCAGGCCAAGGGCAAGAAGATCGACATAAACTGAACCGGGGCCTGGCCCCTTCTCTTTTTTTAACAATGCTTATATAGAAGCCGTAGCGAATTACATGCTGTGCAGCGAGACGAGCTCATTCGGTCGGTAAGGGAGCTTCTGCTCCGTACGGGCTTCATTGCTTCGAACCCTCTCAACCTGAGGGGCATAGCATTTGATGTCGTGGCCCGAAGGGACCGCAGCTTGCTGCTTGTCAAAGTTCTAACCAACATCGACGCCTTCTCCAAGGAGAACGCCGAGGAGCTGAAGGTGCTGGCCGAGGCGCTCGGCGGGTCCATTATGATGGTCGGCGAGCGTTCCGGCTCGGGGGACCTGGAGCAGGGCATCGTGTACTCCCGCTTCGATATTCCGATAATCGCCTTCGCCACCATGAAGGACCTTTTAATGGACGACGAGCCGCCGTTCATCTTCGCGGCGCCAGGTGGTCTTTACGTGCGCATGGACAGCGACCTCCTGCGCAAGATGCGGGAGGAGAGGAGCGTCAGCCTGGGAACCCTGGCGGAGGTGGCGGGCGTTTCTCGCCGGACCATCCAGATGTACGAGGCTGGCATGGGGGCCATGATAGACGCGGCGCTTCGCCTGGAGGAGTACTTGGGGAAGCAGATCGTGGTGCCGGTGGACCCCATGGGCTACAAGCCCCCGGCGCAGGAGGCGCGCCCCCTGGATATAGAGAAGTGCGACGATTTCAGCAAGAACATCTACACCATGCTGATGCAGCTGGGATTGCTGGTCAAGCCAACGGAGAAATGCCCGTTCGAGGCGCTGACGGTCGACCGGGACCTGCTCATCCTCACCGGCCTGGGCAAGGACGAGGCCAGGCTTGCCGATAAGGCGAAGGTGGTCGCGGACGTGTCGCGCATCACCGGCAAGGAATCGGTTATATTCATCGAGAGGTTACGCACCAGGCACAGCATCGAGGGCACGGCGCTCATCGGACGTGACGAACTGAAGAAAATTCACGAGTCGGAGCGCCTGCGCAAGATGGTGAACGCCCGGAGCGAGGTCGATGCACGAGATTGAGCTGAACGGTTCACGGATATTCGTTCTTCCAGTGATCAAAGGGTTGGTCAGCGAGGGGGAGAAGGTCCGCAATGCGATTTCTGAGATAAGACCGCAAGCGGTCGGCATATCCATATCCAAGGAGGAGCTGGACGGCCTCCGTTCGTACCAGGGCGAGGAGATCGAGCTGAGCGATCAAGAAGAAGCTTACAAGGCCGGTCTTTTGGAGTTCGGCGAGGTACAGCTACCCCCGCCGTGCTATATGGAGGCGGTCAAGGCGACCGACGAGATGGGCATTCCCTTGATACCGATAGACATGAACGAGGAGCTTTTCTCCGAGCGCTATTGCGAGTTGATCGGTGGGTTGGAACTCATGAAGGAATCGTTCCTATCACACCGGGTCGCTAGGAAGAAGTTCATCATGGACAGCGCGGAGGAGTTCGTTCTCGATTACGATAGGAAGGTCAATGGCGGTAGAGGGGTCTCGTCCCTGAACGCGGAGAGGGAGAGCCACATGACCTCGTCCACGATCGACCTGGCTAGCCAATACGCTAAGCTCCTATTGCTCGTGGAAATTGAGCGGAGCCGGGGCTATTTGGAAAAAATGAAAAATGTTTAAAAGGTTTTCTTAAAAAATTAAATGGGTACGCCGGCCCCACTGACGTCGTAAACCGTTACCGCCAGGTTGTCGATCAGGTACCTCTGCCAGGTATAACCTGCCCAAGGTCCGTAGGTGGTCGTCCCTCCATAGTTGGCCCAGAGGATGATGTCGCCCCCGCTGGTGCCGAACACAAGGTCCCATCTACCGTTGCCATCGACATCTTCCGCCAACATCTTGGTTACTGTCATGCCATTTAGGAAGGTGAGGCTGGTCAATGCGGTGAAATTCCCCTTATTGTACTGATCGACGTAATATACGCTGTTGCCGACCCTGACCACCAGATCGAGATAGTTATCGTTCCAATTTCCGAAGAACCTGCCGATCTCGATGTTGTTCACGCCCGATTGGATCGCCGCAAGCGGTCCGATTATCTGTTTGATGTTGTCAGGGTCGAAAATTCCGCTACTGAGCACACCAGGCGATGCGTAATAATCCCTGTTATACAGAGCCCAGATCTCCCCCCGGTTATTGGTCTGGCTGATGGTGCAGACAGCGATGTCATTCGAACCGTCACCGTCCAGATCACCGATGTCGAAGGTCTGAATCGACTTGCCGATCTTACTGAGGGTGGCGGTGCATGATATGTACATCTGCCCGACCTTGATCCAGTCATTGCTTGGGGCGGACGACCCGGAACCGGTGGAAATTACGCGCACGTAGAGCTGCCCGCTAAGACCGGCGGCAAGATTGACCGGGGTGATCGAGGCGAGCGGTTCGATATTGCTCACGGTGACGATATCGGTCCAAGTTAACATGTTCTTGGAGTACTGGAACTTGAACGTGTCGCCATCCGCCGAGGCGTTGATGGCCGCGAATAGGTTGAACTTGTACCCTGTCCCGGCCGTTATCGTGAACTCCCAAATGTGCTCCAGCCTGTCGCCCGAGGGATAATCCACCCGTATGGACATCACATCCAGGTTCAATGTCCCCGTGGCGCTGTTGACGTACCTGACGTTCAGATCGATAAGGTCGGTAGCCGTGGTGATGAAGTCAAGCGGGATCTCCAGATAGCCG
>JBFYNB010000002.1:0-55384 GCA_041304605.1 Methanomassiliicoccales archaeon | reverse complement strand
TCCATTCCCGTATCCTTGGTCAACCTGGCGGCCGCGGAGATCTTCTCGCTGCTGCTCCCGATAGAGGAGGTGTCCGGCCTGGTATGGGAGGCCGGCAACGGACTGGTGCCGGCGATATCGTTCGCCGCTATAGCCCTAACATCGCTGACCTGGACGGCCATCGCGCTGATCGACCCTTCCCGCACCAACCGTACCGCGTACGCCGTGGCCCTCGCGGCAGTGCTCATGGTCGGGTTCCTGCTGTCTTACAACTATCTCTGGTCCCTGCAGGGCGCGTTGGCCGCTGGCCTGGCAGCGGCCCTGTTCTGGGGCATGTCCTACGATCGCCGCCTGCATCCCTACAGGAAACAGAAGGTAAAGACCAAGAGCTCCCCGGGGGCGCTGTTCCTGATAACCTTCCTGGGACTGCCGATGCTGCTGCTGGGGCTTCCCTATCTGCTGCGCTAATAGGTGTCGTAGTGCACTTTTAGCCGGGGGACCCCGCAGCCAGATCCCTTCACGACCTTGCCGACCACCTCTGCTTTTCCTTTGAGGATGGAAAGCGCTTCCTCGACCCCCTCCGGCCTCAGAACTATGCCGTAGCCCATGCCCATGTTGAAGGTCTTGTACATCTCGTGGTCCGTAACGCCGCCTATGCGCTGAATGGCCTGGAATATCGGTTGCGGTTCGATGGGGTCGGTGATGCGGTACTCCAAGCCTTTCTTCAAACGGACGAAGTTCTTCAGGCCCCCGCCGGTCACGTCCACCATTCCGGTGACCTTGACCGCGTCGACGACCTTGAGCACATCGCGGACGTAGATGTGGGTCGGAGTGAGCAGCTCCATGCCCACGCTTCCCTCGAGCCCGTCCACCTCGTCCTGCAACGATATCCCGGCCGAGGACAGGACCTTTCGGGCCAGGGTCATTCCGTTGGAGTGCACCCCTGATGAGATGAGGCCGATGATGGCGTCGCCCTCCTCGATATCCGCGCCTGTTACCATCTTTTTCTTGTCCAGAAGCCCGAGGGCGGTGCCGGAAAGGTCCACTCCCTTCACCATTTCAGGTAGGACGGCGACCTCCCCGCCTACCAGGTCCACGTTGGCCATCTCCGCTGCCGCGTTCAGCCCCTTTCCGATCTGGTCCGTGATCTCCGGGTTCGGTTCGTCGATCGCTATGTAATCAACGAAGGCGATCGGCTCCGCGCCGACGCATATGGTGTCATTGACGTTCATGGCCATGCAGTCAATGCCCACGGTGTCCCACTTGTTCAGCGCCTCGGCCACCAGCAGCTTCGTGCCGACCCCGTCGGTAGCCAATGTAAGAATGTGATCTCCCATGTCGATGAGCCCGGTGAACTGGCCGGGAAGGTCGATCATGGTTCCCCGTCCAGAGCGCCGGTACTTGAGATGGCCTACCAGGGCTGATATGGCCTGCGATTTCCGGTCGATGTCCACTCCGGCCTTGGCATAGGTCCACTCCTTCTCTTGCATGTCCGTACCCAAAGCTGAATCCCCCCTGCCGATAAAATATCATCGGTCGGGCAATGGTTTTTTATCCTGCAAGGGATTGAGCGCATTAGCATGTCCAAGAACTGGATGCAGGAGCGCAGGCGCGACTACTATTACAGGAAGGCCAAGCAGCTGGACTACCGCAGCCGGGCCTCCTTCAAGCTGATCCAGCTCAACGACCGCTTCAACCTTTTCAAGCCTGGCATGACCGTGGTCGACCTGGGGGCGGCCCCGGGCGGCTGGCTGCAGGTGGTGGCGGAGCGTGTCGGTCCCAAGGGCAAGGTCATCGGCGTGGACCTGCAGCCTATCGAGCCCATCGAGGGCGTGCAGACGATAAAGGGCGATATCCGAAAGCAGGAGGTTATGGACGAGCTCCTGGCCCTAACCGGCGGTAAGGTGGACGTCGTCCTCTCGGACATGTCCCCGAACATCACCGGCAGCTATTCCATGGACCACGCCCGCTCCATCGAGCTTTGCGAGATGGCGCTGTCGTTCGCTCTGACCACGCTCTCCCGGAACGGCAAGCTGGTCTTCAAGATGTTCGAGGGGGACATGAGCCGGGACCTGCTCGCCGAGGTGCAGAAGCACTTCGAAACGGTGAAGCGCTATTCGCCGGAGGCTTCGCGATCCGCAAGCTCGGAGATATACGTCGTCGCCAAGGGCTTCGGGAAAGGCACGCAGGGCCAGAGCGGCTAAGCTTTTTATTCCGCCATGGCCATGGCTGAGGTGATGCTGACCTACATCACCATAATGTTCAACTCCGACGGGCGCCGGCCATCCGAGATATTCGACGCCCTGCACAACATGGGGTTCGAGCCGACCACCGGGAACTACGACGGCGTGTACAAGTGGGACAAGAAGGCCACCCTGGACGACGCCATCTATCTGGCGGACCGCGTCTACCTCACCCTGAAGGGAACTGGCGCGATATTCAAGCTGGAGACCGTGGCCGAGGCCAACGATCCGTGCTGATCATGCGCTGCGGCAAGATCGTCTGCGTCGGCCAGAACTACCGGGAGCACATCCGGGAGATGCGGTCCGACGAACCGGCCGAGCCGGTGCTCTTCCTCAAACCGTCCACTTCCTTGATATCGGACGGCGAGGCGATACTCGTTCCCGAGGGCATCGGCATGGTGCACCACGAGGTGGAGCTGGCCCTGATCGTAGGAAAGGGCGGGAAGGACATCCCGGAGAAGGGCGCGCTATCCCATATCTCCCACGTCGCCGCCTTCAACGATGTCACCGCCCGCGACGTGCAGACGGCGGCGCGCAAGGCCGGGCTGCCCTGGGCTCTAGCGAAGGGAATGGACACCTTCGCTCCGTTAGGCGCGCAGATCGCCTTGGACCAGGTCCCGGACCTTCATTCCCTGGACCTGGAGCTGCGGGTGAACGGCGAGCTGAGGCAGAAGGGCAACACCGCCCAGATGATATTCCCGCCGGAGCGGCTGATCTCCTACATATCCAGGTTCATGACCCTGGAAGCAGGCGACGTGATCGCCACCGGGACGCCCAGCGGCGTCGGCCCGCTTCAGCCCGGGGACGTGGTGGAAGCGGTCGTGCCTGGCGTCGGGAAGCTGCGCAATCCCGTTCGGGCGCGCTAGTCCCAGAAACGCTTCGTTCGAGCGTAATTTATCTCGGCGCTCAGGATGTCCCGCAGAAGGTCGTCCTCGTTGTTCCCGAAGCTGGACAGTATGCGGGCGGCGGTGTCCGCACCTATGCCGCGCCCGGCGAGGGCCATCATGGCCTTCTTCCCGCTGCTCTGCACCAGGGAGGCGTTCTTGAACAGCCGCCGCACCTCCTTCTCCTCCTCTTCCTTGAGGTCCTTCTTCTTGATCAGGCGGATGGTGTCCCGGTTGTAGCCGTTCAGGGCGGCGATCATCTGTCCCCCGCAGCTGTGGCAGACGATGAACCTCCCGGCCTCTCTGGCCTTCAGCCTCCACTGCGTGCCGCAGTTCAGGCAGGACATGTGCATACTTTCCTCCTCCAAGCGCTTCTTTAACGCCATGAGTATGGAATGGTCGGCACGCTGCGGCGTGATCAGCTCCTTGGACTGCGAAAGGCCGGCCCGGCCAATGGGCGAGAGGCCGCAGATGGTTATCTCCATCTCCCCCGACTCGATGGCCTGGATGACCTGAACCGTCCGCCGCACATCAAAGTCCTCCCAGAGCACCTTGTCTATGGTCTCCTGCATGAGCGGGGAGTTCTCGTACGCTTCGACCAAACGGGCGAAGCTGACGTTCCGGTAATCGGCATCCCTCTCCACCGCCCCGAACTTCTTGGCCACGAAGACGAAACGCCAGCGCATGTGGCTGGAGTTCTTCATGACCAGGCGGATCAGGCTCTCCACGGCCGAGGCGTTTATCGAGCGCAACGTATCCAAGATGGTGGACGGTGCGATGTCCCTAGGCAGGTCGATGATGACCCGGTACGGGTCGGTGGTCACCGCCACGCTCTCCCCCAGACGGGCCGATAGGAGCACGGAGATCATCTTGGACAGCGTCTCGTTCACCTTGCTGCCGAAGCACATGTTCAGTATGGCCAGCTTCTTGCCGATCTCCAGGGTGATGCGCTGGTCGGTGGGCATGGGGAACTTTTCCCTGTGCTCGCCGATGTAATCGTCCAGGGCCTTGTAGGTGACGGCGTCGCCGTGATACGCCGCGCGGTCGTAACTGCGGCGCATGCGGCCCACCTCCTGCGCCACCTCGAACGGTACCGGTATGTCCTCGCCCACCCACGACGGGATCGAGCCGATCTCCTTGACCTGCTCCACGAGCAGTTCGTCGTCGATCATCTCCACGATCCGCCAGGACCGTCCGCGGGTGATGAAGGTGGCGAAGGGTTCCGCGAAGGAGATAACGAAACTTTCGTCCAACGTGCCTACGATCTTCCGAGAGCCTATATCCCTTATGCGGTAGGTGCGCTCGTCCGGGATCATGGAAATGTTGTCGTAGAAGTACTTCCGGCCGCGCCCGGAGCGCTTGTACTCGTTCTCGTTGATGAAGACCAGCCCGATCTCCGCGATCTGCTTGAGCACGGTGTCGAACTTCTGCCTGCTCAGCTCCCGGAACGGGTAGGACCGCCGGACGATGGCGTAAGCCTTCTCGATGAGCACCGGCCCGGCGGAGGCCATGGCCACCAGCTGGTTGGCCAGCACTGTCAGGGGGTCCTGCCTCACCAGCAACGGCTCGAACATCTCGGCCATGGCCATCCTGGTGACGACCAGGCTTTCCGCGATCTCGTCCGGCGTGGATGCGATTATCGCCCCCTCCGACCGGCGGCCGATCTTGTGCCCGGCCCGGCCCATGCGCTGCACCAGACGGGAGACCTGGCGCGGGGAGTTGTACTGGATGGCGAAATCTGAGGAACCGATGTCTATCCCGAGCTCCAGGGAGGACGTGCATATGAGCCCCTTCAGCCGCTCGTTCTTGAAATCATCCTCCATCTCCACCCTGGTCTCCTTGCTCAGCGAGCCGTGGTGGACTCCCACGCTGAAGTTCTCGTCCCAGATGTGATAGCGGGCGGCGAGCGCTTCCGCCGTATCCCGGGTATTGACGAACAGCAGGGTGGAGTTGTGCTTCTCGATGAGGTCCTTGGCCCGTCTCATGCAGGCTATCAGCTGCGGATCGCTCTGCAACGTTCCAGCCAGGTCCTTGTCCTTCTCCACGACCTCCGGGGACTGCACGCTTATGCTCATCTCCTTGGTGACCTTGGCCCGGATGATGCGCACCTTGCGGCCGACCCCGCCGAGATAGTTCGCCACTTCCTGATGCGAACCGACGGTGGCCGAAAGACCAACGCGCTGGAACTCGCCGGCCAGTTCGACCACGCGCTCCAGGGCTATGGACAGCTGCGCTCCCCTTTCGTCGTTGGCCAGCTCGTGTATCTCGTCCACCACCACGTAGCGGACGTTGGCCAGATGCGCCCGGAGGTTCTTGCCGGTGAACATGATCTGCAGCGTCTCCGGCGTGGTGATCAAAATGTCAGGAGCGAACTTGGACTGTCTTTGGCGTTCGGACTGGGAGGTGTCCCCGTGTCTCACGGCCACCCTCAGGTCCAAAGCTTCCCCGAACTCCTCCAAGCGCTTGAGCATGTCCCGGTTGAGGGCGCGCAATGGGGTGATGTACAGCAGCCGGACGCCCTTCCCGGGGGTGTTGATCAGCTGGTGGAGAAGGGGCAGCATGGCCGCCTCGGTCTTGCCGATGCCGGTCGGGGCCACCAGGAGCACGTTCTCTCCGGCCAGCACCGGGGGTATCGCCTCGCTCTGAGCCCCGGTCGGCTCGTTGATGTCCTTGTCCTCCAGCACCTTGCGGATGCGGGGGTCCAGCAGTTCGAATACCATGTCCTTACCGTTCAATATAGCTGATGTTCCTCATCTTTGTGCTCTAGGTACTCCATAAGGTCGATGCGGGTCAGGGTGCCCAGCAGTATCCCGTCGTCATGCCCTACCACCAGCATGCGCGAGATCTGCTTGGCGTTCATGTCCTCGAACGCCTGGTAGGCCGAGGTGCCGGCCTGCACCTTCTCGAAATGTGTGACCATGAGCGTATCCACCCGGGCCTCTGGTTCCTTGTGTCCCTCGAGCTGTTCCCTGAGCACCACGCCCAGGACCTTTCCTCCGGCGTCAACTACTGGATAGAGGTAATGAGTTTCGCAGGCGGTCCCCTTCCGCGCGTCCGCCACGCTCATCTCGGGGGTCAGGGTGATAGGGTCCCCCCTCATTACCTTTTCCACCGGGACCTCGTCCAGGGCGGCGGGGTCGTAAACGAACGGGCGCCTGGCCACCTGGTTCTTAAAGAGAGTTTGGTCGCCGGTCACGATGTAGGCGATGACGGAAGCGAGCATGACCGGGATCAATATCGTGTAACCCCCGACGACCTCGGCCATGAGCACCGAGGCGGCGATGGGGGTCTTGGAAACGCCGGACATCATGGCCCCCATGCCGGCGATGGCGAACAACGGAACGGGGGTTAGGTCAAGCATAATGGCGAATGCGGTTCCCAACGCCCCGCCCATCATCAGCGAGGGGAAGAACACCCCCCCGCTGCCGCCGGTCCCCACGGTAAAACTGGTGGCCAGCATCTTGGCCAAGAACATAACGAGTAGAAAGGCCACCGAGGCGGCCGAGCCCTCGACGAGCCTGGCGATGTCGTCCTCCGCCAGACCCAGGACCTCCGGGACGAAGAGCCCGATGCATCCCACCAGCAGCCCTCCGTACATTATCTTGGAGGCCAGGGGCTGGCGGCTGCGCTTGGTCAGCCTTTCCGTGGTGTGCATGGTGAATATGAACAGCCGACCCGCCAGGCCGATGGCCGCCCCCAGCAGCACGATCGCCAGGACGATGACCAGGTCGAGGTCCATGATTATGGCCGGAACCTTGAAGAGCGGCTCGTAGCCATTGAAGGAAACGAAGACCAGATAGGACACCACGCTGGCGATCATGGATGGAATGGCCGCCCCCGGCTCCAGGTCGTTCTTGTACGGCACCTCGATGGCATAGATCGCCGCGCCCAGGGGAGCCCGGAACACTGCCGACAGGCCGGCCGCCGCTCCGGCGATGGCGAAGGTGCGCATGTCCCCCTTCCTCAATTTCAACCGTCCTCCGAAGAAGGAGGCCACCGCCGCCCCGATGTGCATGATAGGGCCTTCCCGCCCGCCGCTCCCCCCGGTCCCGATGGTCAGGGCGGAGACCACTATCTTGTACAGTCCAGAGCGTGGGGGGACCTTGCCTCCCCGGTGGTGTATGGCCTCAATGACGTACCCCGTGCCGCCCCCGGCCGATTCCGGGGACAGCCTGGAGATGATCACACCGGCCAGCAGCCCACCCGCGGCCGGCAGGAGGAAACGGACGTACCAGGGCAGGTCCGTGGCGTCGTACGAAGCGTGCCAGATGCCCATCAGCAGCCACTGGAAGGCCATGGCGCCCAGGCCTGCGAACAGGCCGATGAGCACGGACAGCGGGATCCATTTCTTAAGGTAGTCCCGGAAGTCCTCGGTGACCAATCCCTGATATCCCCGCCTGAGATACTGGGCGGCGCGGCTCGCCGCGGGCTCATCCGGTTCCATGTGGCACCTGGCCTGTCGGCACCCTGAAAAATGAAAAATCGGGAAGGGATTTGATTAAAGGGTTCACTGCTTCGCCGGCTCGGCCGGGGCCTCTGGCTCGGTGGCCATGGCCAGCATCTCGGAGACGTCCAAGACCTTGATCTTGGCCCCGATCTTCTTGGCCGCCTGCTGCATGTTGAGCACGCAGAACGGGCAGGTGGTGGCCAGGATGTCCGCTCCTGTTTCTATGGCCTCCTTGACCCTTTCTACCGCTATCGCCGTGGCCATTTCGTTGTACTGGCTCTTGTAGCCGCCGCCGGCCCCGCAGCACCGGGACTTCTCGCGGATGTTCTTCATCTCCACGAACTCCACTCCCGGTATGGACTTTATGACCTCGCGCGGCTCGTCGTACACCTTGGCGTGGCGTCCGAGATGGCACGGGTCATGGTAGGTGACCTTGGCCTTGATCTCCTTGGTGAACTTGACCTTCTTCTCCTTCAGCAGCTTGTTGGCGTACTGGGCGAAGTGGAACACCTCGAAGGTCGGGTGGGAGTAGAACTTGCCGTAGTCGTGCACGGTGGTCTTGTAGCAGCCGGCGCAGGCGGTGACCATGGCCTTGGCCCCCATGTGCTCGACGGTGCCGATGGTGTGCTCGGCGAAGCGGTAGGTAAGCCCGGTCTGCCCGGTCCTCAGCGCGGGAGAGGTGCAGCACCACTCGTCGCCCTCCATGATGTTGGTCGAAACGCCGCAGCGGTTGAGGAATATGACGCTGGCCTTGGCCAGGTTCTGCATGCGGTAGGAGGCGGTGCAGCCGGCGAAGAACACCACGTCCGGGTTGTCGGCCTTGGGGACCGCCGGATACCAGGCGCCCCTCTTCTCCATCGGCTCCCCGTACGGGTTCCTGCCTTCCTCCAGTCGCTCCTTGATCTTGATGTGGGCGGGCATGGGGCCGTGACCGTTGTCGATGCACCACTCCCTGACCTTCTCCCAGAACTCGGCGAAGTCGATGCCCACGTGGCAAACGGTGGAGCAAGCGGCGCAGGTGGTGCACATGAACAGCGCCTCGACGAACTCATCGTCGATCTCGACCTTGCGGCCCAGCAGCTTGTCTATGGCGGTGCGCTTGCCCAATTGTGAGATGTAAAATACCTTACCCCTGGGGGTAACGGACTCCCAAGGCGTCTGCCTCCACGTCTCGCAGGTGCGAATGCAGTAGCCGCATTGAAGGCAAGCTTGAACCTCTCTGTCGATGTTCGGTAATTTGACCATTGCGATACCTCTGAGCCCAAGTGAGGGGGGTGGACGGATGCCCAACCCCGTTTAGATTGTGCTCTATGGATGTCCAACGGGTATTAAAGTTTTTTCAGCCCATCCATCGGGATGGCCAAAGGGGGTCAGAAATAAAAATATTTTATTTTAAATTAATACGATGGACCATCAGCCCCCGACGATCAACCTTCCAATATCGGGGAGTATCCGTACCAGGCGCCCTTGTCGCGCAGCAACTGCATGCTATCCTCCAACAGTTTTCGGTGCCCGTCCTCTATCTCCGTTAACTTCTGCAGAAGCCGCTTCACCCCCGGCTCCTCGACCATCATTGCGGCGCCGCGGTACATCTTGGCCGACGATATCTCGACCTGGATGCCCACCTCCAGGGCCTTGATCTCATCCTCCAGCGTCATGCAGCGGTCCGGTGGGAAGGGGAACGCCTTCTCCGGCACTATGCCGAGCAGAGAGCGGCCCGGGCTCACGTCCTTCGGGTCCTTGTCCGGAGCTACGCGGCGCATCTCCCTCTCCACGTGCTCCTTGTGCTGCTCCTCGTCCCTTCCCAATCCCCTGAGCAGAGCGGCCCCGTTCTCGTCGCTGACGCACTCGCTGAACCGGCGATAGAACTCTATTCCGAACAGCTCTATCTGCCGCGCCGCCGCCAAAATGCCCAGGACGTCCACGTTATCCGTCATCTTTCTCCCGGTCAGAAAATGGCGGACAGGTCTGATAATGCTTTTGCCAGCTCCTTCGCACCGACCGTTAAAGATTTTTTGGTCAAATAGAAATATTTAAGATACATCCTAGAGTGCGCCGCCCATCGAGCACCTTAAGAGGCGATGATGTCCATTTCCTTCTCGTCCTTAGCTCATTGAGGCCTTGCCAATGTTATCAGCCGTATTGCCCGCCCTGATGCTGTTCCTGCCATTACTTGGCGCAGCTCTGGCGCTCCTGTTGGGGAGCGAAAAGTACCGGGTGTACAGCTACCTGTGCTCGGCGGTCTCGGCCGTAAGCGCTGCCTTCTGGTCAGTGCTGGTCCTTGTTAACGGAACGTCCACTTTCGTATTGGATGTCCCATCGGCCATGGGAAATTACGCCATCCGCCTCGACGCATTGGGCGCGTTGGTGCTTCTCATAACCTCGCTCACCTTCGCCTGCGTGGCCATGTACTCGCTCTTCTCCAGGGAAGGGATAACCTCCCGGGGGGCCTCGCTTTTCAACCTGTTCATGCTCTCGGTCCTGCTGGCCATGGTGGCCGACCACGTGCTCCTGCTCCTGGTGGCCTGGGAGGCCATGTCCCTGACCTCCTTCCTAGGGGCCTGGGGCTCCCGCGAGGACCAGGACACCGCCGCCGGCTGGAAGTATCTGGCGATAACCCACTTCGGGGCGGCCCTGATCATCGCCGCTCTGGCTTTCCTGTCCGTATCATCCGGCGAGGTCCGTCTGAGCGAGATGCACGGTCTGTCGGCATCGCTTGGCGCCGTCTCGTCCGCCGTCGTCATCATCATGGTGTTCCTGGGTTTCGGGAGCAAGCTGGGACTGTTGCCCTTCCACATCTGGATGCCTGACCTGTACAGCCGCTCCCCTTCCACCGTCACCGCCCTGCTCTCCACGGCCGCCTCCAACGTGGCCGTGCTCGTGCTGGTCCGCATCATCTTCGACATGGTCGGGGTGGGAGAGCAGCACCTCCTCTCGCTGCTGGTGATGGGGCTGGCGGCCATGACCGCCCTCTGGGCCGCCTGGCAGGCCCTGGTGCAAAGGGACGGCTCGCGCGTTCTGGCGTTCTCCAGCATGGAGAACATGGGCCTGATCCTGCTCACCGTCGGCGCGGCCATGCTCTTCCAGTCCTACGGGGCGGCGGAGCCGGCGGCCTTCGCCATAATGGCCGCCATGTTCCATCTTGTCAACCACACCGTGTTCAAGGCGCTGTTGCTGATGGGCGTTGGAACGGTACGCCGGGCGGCCGGAGAGTGGGACCTGGAGAAGCTTGGCGGACTAGCGCGAACGATGCCCGGCCTCTCCGCCGCCTTCCTGTTCGGAACGCTTGCCGTGGCCGCCCTCCCGCCCTTCTCGGGCTTCGTCTCGGAATGGGCGATGTTCAAGTCCCTGATGCACGCCGAGCCGATAACCGATCCTTTGATGCGGATCGCGTTGCCGCTGGCTATAGCGGTCATGGCTCTATGTACGGCAATAGCCGCCGCGGCCTACCTGCGCCTCTTCGGCTTCACCTTCCTGGGCCGCCCGCGGTCCAAAGGGGCTTGCCAGCCGCGGCCGCTGGAGCGGGCCGAGCTGTTCCCCCTGGTACCGTTGGCCGCACTTTGCCTCCTGCTGGGCGTGGCATCGTTCCCGCTGCTCGAAGAACTGACGTCCGCGGTCTCCCCGTTGGTCGGAGCCGCCGGCGTCCAGGTGATCGAAGGGTTCAGCATCAACTTCCTGCACCAGGGCGGGTTGAACCCCCTGGGCCTGAGCGCCCTCCTGGCTTCCGCGATATTGATCGTGTTCCTGGTCCTGCGGGCGACCGGAAAAAGAAAGGTGGTGCGGAGCGACACCTGGGATTGCGGAACGCCACTGGACCGCCGGACCCAGTACACCCCGACCGGTTTCTCCCAGCCGTTGCTGAGGGTGTTCGAGCAGGTCTACCGCCCGCACACCGAGGTCAAGGAGGAACCGCGGCCCTCCCTATACATCCGGACGGTGCGCTTCGAGCAGGTGCTTCCCGAGATATTCACAACCTACCTCTATCGGCCCTCGGTCAACGCCACGCTCGCCGTGGCCATGCGCGTGAAGCGGATGCAGAGCGGAAGCATACAGGCCTACCTGGCCTACCTGATGATCACCCTGATAATCCTCCTGGTGGTGCTGAGGTGAGGCCATGCAGCTGATCGATCTCCTGCTGACCCTGACGGAGGTGCTGTTCATCCTCCTGCTGTCGCCTTTGCTCACCGGCTTCATCAGAAAGGTCAAGTCCTGGATGCAGTGCCGGCAGGGACCGAGCGTCCTGCAGCCGTACCGTGACCTGTGGAAACTGTTGCGCAAGTCCACCGTGGCCTCCAGGGAGGCCTCCTGGCTGTTCCTGGTCATTCCCTACGTGTGCCTGGGGGCCATGGTCTGCCTGGCCGTGATGGTGCCGGTGTTCGCCACCGGGCCCTCCGGCGGCGTGGGGGACATGGTGGCGGTGATCTACGTCCTCGGCCTCTTCCGCTTCATGATGGTCCTCGGCGGCCTCGAGGGGGGAAGCTCCTTCGGGGGCATGGGCAGCAGCCGGGAGATGATGATATCGGCCATTGTGGAACCAACATTGCTCCTGTCCATATTCTCGGTCGCCGCGATATCGGGCACCACCGATCTGTCGGCGATATCCGATCACTTCGCCGGGCTCGGGCTTAACGGTCTTTCGCCCACGCTGTTCCTGGCCTCGGCCGCCATATTCATCTCGCTCATGGCGGAGAACTCCCGGGTGCCGTTCGACAATCCGGCCACCCACCTGGAGCTGACCATGGTCCACGAGGGCATGCTGCTCGAGTATTCGGGAAGGGAGCTGGCGCTGATGGAGATGGCCTCCTACGTCCGGCTCACCATGTTCATGGTAATCCTGAGCAACGTCTTCTTCCCCTGGGGCATCGCCCTGGGCACGGGGGCGGGCGAGCTGGCCATCGGCGTCGGGTCCATTGCCCTGAAGCTACTGGCGCTGTCGATCAGCGTGGCGTTAGTGGAGTCGGTCATGGCCAAGATGCGCCTGTTCCGTCTGCCCAACCTTCTGACCATCTCATTCACGTTGTCCCTGCTGGCGGTGATGTCCTATTACATTCTGTGAGGTGATCCAATGGCCGACCTGCTGAGCATCGACACCATCAACTTCCTGGCCGCGGCCATATTGCTGGTGTCTTTGCTGGTCATGGCCAGCACCCGCATGGGGCAGCTGGTCCGCTCCTTCGCCTTCCAGTCCATCATGCTGGCGGCCATCTCGGCGGTGCTGGCGCATTACACCGGTTCCGAGCACATATACATCGTGGCCGCGCTAACCCTGGTGGTCAAGGGCATCATCATCCCGCGCTTCCTGATGTACTCCATCGATCGCCTCAAGGTGCGCCGGGAGATCGAGCCCCTGGTGGGCATACCCGCCTCCCTGCTCATCTCCGGCGGGCTGGTCATCGTGGCCTATTACGTCACCGAACCGCTGATATCCTCGGCGGAAGCGGTCACCCGCAACTGCCTGGCCATATCCCTGGCCGTGGTGTTCATCGGCATGTTCATGATGATCAGCCGCCGCAAGGCCATGACCCAGATGGTGGGGCTGCTGATGATGGAGAACGGGCTGTTCCTGGGTATTATCTCCACGACGTATGGCATGCCCCTCATCGTGGAGATAGGCATATTCTTCGACGTTTTCATGGCCGTGCTGATCATGGGCATATTCGCCTACCGCATCAACCAGACCTTCGAGACCCTGGACACCACCTTCCTGAGGAGGCTGAGGGGTTAACATGGTCGAGCTACTGCTGCTGGTCCCACTGGTGACCGCCTTGCTCTGCGGCATATCCCGCAGCGAGAGGGCCATATACGTCTTCAGCGTGGCCGGGTCCCTGGTCGCCGCCCTGGTGGCGATGCCCTACTGCTACCAGGCCTTCTTCGAAGGTCCGGTAGATTCCGGTCTGTGGTACCTGGACCCGCTGTCCGGCCTCTTCATGGCCGTGATCGTGGTCATAACCGCCCTGGTCAGCCTGTACTCGGTGGAGTACCTGGATCATGACCGGAAGGAGGGGGAGGCCAACCTCCGGGACCTGCGCTACTACCACGTGCTGCTGCACCTCTTCGCCTTCAGCATGCTGATGGTGGTCGTGGTGGACTCCCTCGGACTGATGTGGATCGCCGTGGAAGGCACCACCCTGGTCTCGGCGTTCCTGGTCGGCTTCTACAAGAAGAGCGAGGCCATGGAGGCCTCCTGGAAGTACCTCATAATATGTTCCGTGGGAATAACCCTGGCCCTTCTGGGCATCATCCTGCTGTACGCCTCATCGGTGGACGCCCTGGGCGAGAACGCCGACACCTTGGACTGGTCCGTCCTGCGTTCGGTCGCCGGGCAGCTGGACCCCGCCCTGCTGAAGGTATCGTTCATCTTCATCCTAGTGGGGCTAGGCACCAAGGCCGGGCTGGCTCCCATGCACACCTGGCTCCCGGACGCCCACAGCCAGGCGCCCACTCCCATCAGCGCCCTGCTCTCCGCCGTCCTGCTGAACTGCGCCATGTACGGCGTGCTCAGGGTGCACATACTGGCCAGCGAGGCCGTGCCCGGCTTCTCCTCCTCGCTGCTGTTGTTCTTCGGCCTTTTCTCGCTGGCCATCGCCACGGCCTTCATACTTACCTCGAGGGACCTCAAGCGGTTCCTGGCCTTCTCCAGCGTGGAGCACATGGGCATAATCGCGCTCGGCTTCGGTCTGGGCGGCCCGCTCGCCGTATTCGGGGCGGTGTTCCACGTGCTGGCGCATTCTCTCACCAAGACGCTCATGTTCTTCGGCGCGGGTAACGTGATCCAGAAGTACCGCACCCGGGAGATGAAGGACATCAAGGGGCTGGGAAAGACCATGCCGGCCACCGCCGCCCTGCTGGTGCTGGGGGGAGCGGCCATAGCCGGATCACCGCCGTTCGCCATATTCATCGGCGAGCTGTTCATAATCACCGGGGCCTTGGCCCAGGGCGAGTACCTTGTGGCCGGGATCTTCATCGCCCTCATCGTCGTGATCTTCGCCGGGATGAACTACCGCGTCCTCGGCATGGTCTCCGGGAAACCGCAGGAAGGCCTGCCCGAGGGAGAGATAGGAAAAATTCGCCTGCTGCCTATGATCGTATTGGCCTCGGCGATACTGGTGCTGGGGCTGTTCCTTCCGGAGGCCGTCTCGGACGCCATGGACGCGGTCGTCAAGCTGTTCGGGGTGAGCGCGTGAGGTATTACAACGTCGAGCTTCTGGATTCACTGCCCTTCCCGCCGTTCGGGTACGAGGAGAGGAACGGGCGTTTGCACCTGGCCGTTCCCGACGACCTGCTGCGTCCGCTGGTCTCCCATCTGGTGCGCAAGGAGGAGGGCGAGCTCTCCAGCCTTTACTACGTTCCGAACGAGAACAAGGTGATGGCGTTGGTATTGGTCCCCCGCCACGGCATCGTGGTCCTGGAGAGCGAGCTGGAGGGGGAGGGCTATCCTTCCCTGACCGCCGAGGTCCCGGCCGCCAACTGGTACGAGAGGGAGATGATGGAGATGAGCGGCATCATGCCCTTGGACCATCCCGACCCACGGCCGCTGCATCTGCACGAGTGGCCGCGGCATGTTCATCCTCTTTCCTCCGCGTTCGACAGAACGACCAAGGTCCCTTACACCGGCGAGGCCCATCACTTCCGAAGGGTGGAGGGGGACGGCATACTGGAGATCCCGGTCGGACCGGTGCACGCCGGGGTCATCGAACCGGGGCACTTCCGGTTCTCCACGGCCGGCGAGCCGATATTGAACCTGGAAATAAGGCTGGGGTACGTGCACCGGGGGGTCGAGAAGGCTCTGGAAGGCTGCGCGTTCAACCGCGCGCTGCGTCTGGTCGAGAGGATCTCCGGAGACAACGGCGTAGCGCACGCCCTGGCCTTCTGCCAGGCGGTGGAGATGTCCAGCCCCGTCCCGGAAAGGGCGCAGTTGCTGCGCGCCATATTCGCTGAGATGGAGCGCATCTACAACCACCTGGGTGACATAGGCGGAATGGCCACCGACGTGGCCTTTGCCGTGCCGGCCGCGGAAGCCTCGGTGCTCAGGGAGCGCATGCTCCGATTGAACGCCAAGCTCACCGGTCACCGGCTGCTCTGGGGCTCCGTCGCCATCGGCGGGGCGGCCCGGGACCTGGACCAGGAACGGAAGGACCTGCTGGAAGGCGCCATGGTCGACCTCGGCCTGGCCTTCGAGCCCCTGGTGGACTCCATCAATGGATCCCCGTCCTTCCTGGACCGGGCGGAGACGACCGGCGCGCTCTCATTGCCCATGGCCAAGGACCTGCGGGCGACCGGTCCGGTGGCCCGCGCATCGGGATGGGACCGCGACACTCGCCGGGACTTCCCGTACGGCGCCTACGAGCGGCTGGGGTTCCTGGTGCCGGTGCGCCGGGAGGGCGACGTTCTGGCCCGGCTCAACGTGAAGGTCGAGGAGGTTCGCGAGTCGATCAGCATGGTCAAGCAATGCCTGGACCACCTGCACGACGGGGAGCTCTGCTCCGAGATGCCGGCGCCGGAGGGCTTCGGCCTAGGTCTGGTGGAGGCGCCCCGCGGAGAGCTGGCGCATTGCGTTCACTTCCAAGATGGAAGGATCACAAGGTACAAGGTGCGCGACCCGTCCTTCTGCAACTGGCCGACCATGGAGAGAGCGGTGCTAGGCAACATCGTGCCTGATTTCCCGCTGATCAACAAGAGCTACAACCTGTCGTACGCGGGGAACGATCTATAGGGGGTTACCATGCTAGAAATGATCGAGAGGAGGGTCCGGGATAAAAAAGTGGTCACCGAGCCGCTGCAGCTGTTGCAGCGGCAAGGCCGCGCCCTGGCCCCCATGGCCGATTCCCGCTGCGATAGGTGCGGGGAATGCGTTCCAGCATGCCCCACTTCAGCCATTTCCATCGAAGGGGATTGGAGCGTGGACGTCGGAAAGTGCCTGTTCTGCGGCGATTGCCTCCCGGCCTGCCCGAGGGATGCCATAACGTTCTCGGTCGAGGTGCCGGCGGTATCTGAACGTTCATCACTGGTCCTCCGCCGCAACGTCCCGCTGCCCCAGCTGAAACTTCAACTGCGGGACGAGGCGCGCAAGGTTCTCGGAAGGTCCCTGGCCATACGCGAGGTGGACGCCGGATCCTGCAACGGCTGCGAGGTGGAGGTGAACTCCCTCTCGAACCCGATGTACGACCTGGAACGCTTCGGCATCAAGATAGTGGCCTCTCCCAGGCATGCCGATATGCTCCTGGTCACCGGTCCGGTGACCCGCAACATGCTGCCCGCGCTCATGAAGACCTACAACGCCACGCCGGAGCCGCGCCTGGTGGCGGCCATGGGCACCTGCGCCATATCCGGAGGGCCGTTCGGCGGAACGTTCGCCGCAGGGAACGGGGTGGCCGAAGCTCTGCCGGTGGACATCTACATCCCAGGCTGCCCGCCGCATCCGCGCACGGTGGTGCTGGCGCTTCTGGAGGCGCTCGGCCGGCTCTAGATCACTTGACGACGATCACGGTGCAGGGCGAGTTGCGCACCACGTGCTCCGAGACGCTGCCGATGAGCACCCTGTCCAGGACGGTCTTTCCAGATGTTCCAACGATTATCGCCGAGGCGTTGACCCTCTCGGCCACGGCGATGGCGGACTCGGCGGGAGCGCCGGTCTCCAGCAGAGTGGTGGTCTCCACTCCCTGCTGTGTCGCCCTCACCTTGATCTCCTCAAGGTGCTTTTTAGCGTCCCCCACGGTGCCCTCCCGGTTCTCCTCATGCCTCGGACCTATCACAAAAACAACGTACAGCGCTTCACGGTGCAGCCGCGCGTACTCCAAAGCATATTCGACCGCTTTGGAGGTGTGCGCCCTGCCGTCGGTAGCCAGAACAACGCTCATTTTGTCCCTTCTGTCCTCGAATGTGCTTCGCCAGGATATAATATTGTCAATGCCACCATTCACTCTTCAGGTCCGGACCTTTTGGAACAGTAGACGATATCGTCATGCTCGCGATATCCAAGCTCAGCGAAGAGCTTCCTCGACCTATGGTTGTGCTGGTGGACCTGCACGGCGAAGATGTTGACGCCCAGGGCGGACAGCTCCTCCTCCGCCCGGCGCACCAGCGTTCTGGCGATACCCTTCCCCTGCTCCTCCGGCGGAACGGCCAGACGGTTCAGCCATCCCTTGCGCAGATCGTGCGTGACCAGCACCACCCCGACGACCTTTCCGCGTTCTACGGCCACCAGGTAGATCGACGAATCCCTGTCCAGCTGCTCCAATATGCGCTCCTCGCCGTCCCTTCCTAGCGGCTGGTAAGGGAGACCGGACCGCACCCAGATGTCGGCCACTTCAGGGTAATCCTCCGGGCGCATCCGGCGGACCACGACGCTCATACCTCGAGCTCCAGACCGATGGGGCAGTGGTCCGATCCCTGCACCTCGGGCATGATGAAGGCGTTGCGGCACTTGGACCGCAGCCCCTCGTCCACGAAGAAGTAATCGATGCGCCAGCCCACGTTCCGCTCTCTGGCCCTGGTCTTCATGTCCCACCAGGTGTACCGTTCCGGGCTCTGGTCGAACAATCGGAAGGTGTCCACGAAGCCGGCGGCCAGGAACTCGTCTATCCATTTTCGCTCCTGGGGCAGGAACCCGGAGATCTTGGCGTTCTCCTTGGGGCGGGCCAGATCGATCTCCTGATGCGCGGTGTTCACGTCCCCGCACACGATTACGTGCTTGCCTCCCTCCACGGTCCTCCTGGCCACCTCCAGGAACTCCTGGTAGAACTCCATCTTGTACCGCAGCCGTTCCGGGGAGGCCTTCCCGTTCGGGAAGTAGATGTTGAAGAGAACGAAATCGTCGTAATGGACCACTTGGGTCCGCCCTTCAGAATCGAAGCGCTTCTGGCCAAAGCCAGGTATGACCTTGTTCGGTTTCGTTTTGGAATAGATGCACACCCCGCTGTACCCCTTCTTCTCCTCGGGCGATACGAAATAGGCATGGTATCCAGGCGGGTTCAGCAATCCGTCAGGCAGCTGGTCCGGGGAGGCCTTGGTCTCCTGAAGGCATATTATGTCCGCCCCGTCCTGCCTCAGCAGGCCGTCCAGCCCCTTCTTGTAAGCCGCCCTGATCCCGTTCACGTTCCAACACAGCAGGCGCAAGGTCATAACCGTCCAGACGATTGATTTATCATCTAAATAAATGAAGTGAGGCAGGGGGAGAAATGTCGTTCCGCTACGGCGGCAACAAATGGTCAATCAATCATTATATGCCATGAAGGGGATTCTCGCCCCTGGTGGGGAGCGGAGGAGCCGGCCACTTCTGTCCACGCGGTTGATGGTCGGTGTCCACTGATAACAGGTGCATGATGCTGACGAGCGGCGAGAGGGCTACTTGGAAGAGGAACTTCTTTACCATATGGGGAGGCCAGTCCTTCTCGCTGGTCGGGAGCGCCCTGGTTCAGTTCGCCCTGGTCTGGTGGCTGACAGTGGAGACCGGCTCGGCGACCGTGCTGGCCCTGGGAACTCTCATGGGTGTGCTCCCTCAGATACTGATAGCTCCCTGGGCCGGAGCCTATGTGGACCGTTGGAACCGCCGGCGCACGATGATCGTGGCCGATTCCGTGATCTCCTTCATGGCCCTGCTGCTCATGCTGGCCTTTTTGGCCGGAAGCGCCGAGGTGTGGATGGTGCTGCTGGCCATGTTCGGCCGGGCGACCGTATCCGGTTTCCATTGGCCGGCCATGCAGGCCGCCACGTCCCTGATGGTCCCCGAACGGCACCTGGGGCGGGTCGGCGGGTTGAACCAGGCCATGTTCGGGCTGTCGAGCGTGATAGCCGCTCCGGCCGGAGCGGTGATGATAGCGCTGTTCCCAATGTGGGCGGTCCTGTCGGTCGATCTGATGACCGCGGTCATCGCCATCGTTCCCTTGCTCTTCATCCCCGTGCCCGAGCCCGAAAGGGATACCGAGAGGAAACCGTCCCTGAGGAACGAGATGAGGGAAGGGCTGGCCTTCCTGAAGAGCTGGCACGGCGCGCTTTCCATAATCGTCCTGTTCATGGTCGCCAACCTCCTGCTGAGCCCGGCCTTCGCACTTCTTCCTTTGCTGGTGATCGACCACTTCCAGGGTGGCGCGGGGGAGTACGCGGCCATGGAGGCGTTAGCAGGCATCGGGATGCTGATCGGAGGGGTGCTCCTGGGAGTGTGGGGCGGAGGTAAGCGCAAGATAGTAACCATGCTGGTCTCCACCATGGTTTTGAGCTTGGCCATCGCCGCCCTGGGAATCGTCCCGGCCGAGCTTCTGCTTCTGGCCTTCGGGCTCTCGGCGTCGGTCGGTCTCAGCTTATCCTTGGTCAACGGTTCCATGATGGCCATGATGCAGGCGTCCGTTCCCTTCGCCATGCAGGGGAGGGTGTTCGCCCTCATAAGCGCCGGAGCCACGGCCATGATGCCGGCCGGGTTGTTGCTGGCCGGACCTCTGGCGGACGCTTTCGGAGTCCGCATCTGGTACCTGGTGGCCGGGGTCCCGATGGTATTCCTGACGCTGGCCTACTCGGCTTCCAGATCGGTGATGCGCATCGAGGACCAGATCATGAAGGGGTCGGCCAGGGACGCCCAACAGAAGGAGTAGGGCGGTCGGTCGGTATGACCAGATGGTCTCCCCGTCCGATAACCGTCCCCCATATCACTTATATCGGTTCCAGGTATATTCGCCCCCGTCAGGTCGACCATGGACTATTACGGGGCTATCGTCATCGTACCCAACGTTCTAGCGGCGGCATTCACCGCCTGGGTGGCATACAAGGTCCTGACCGGAAAGGAGACCGAGCACCGAATGGCCATGGCCATATGCTTCGCCTTCGTCTCCCTGAACGCGCTGGTGCTACTGGCGGAGAAGATGATAGGCGACATGAACCTGGCGTTGGCCGTCGTCGCCCTGGAGTACGTATTCGAGTCCGTGATCCTGATATCCCTGCTCACGTTCGTCATGCAGTACATCGGGTTTGGAAGGTACATAACCAAACGGAACATCCTGCTCATCGCCTCCCCGGCCATCGTAACCGTTCTGCTGAACGTTACCAACGGCCTGCACCACTTCTTCTATGACGATGTGATCATCGTCCAGAGCCATGGGTTCTACATGTTCGAAGCCGACTACGGCCCCTTCTTCGCCATCTGGATCGCCTATTTCTTCCTGGTGATCCTGACCACCAACATCTTGCTGGTCAGGACACTGCTGGAGACCTCCCCCGAGCGGCGGGCGGGACTGGGCACGCTGATGCTGGCCACCATGACCATTTTGATCACGGGCCTGCTGTACGTGCTCAGCGCCCGTGACGATCCCACGGTGGACATTCTGTCCATCGGCTTCGGCCTCACCGCCCTCATCGTTTTCATCGGGGAAAGGCGCTCGGACTTCGCTAGCTTGGAAATAATCCGTTTTAGGGAAGCGGTCGGAGGAATGGACGACGCGGTGATCATCCTGGACTCCTCCCTGCAGGTGGTCCACGCCAACAAGTCAGGCAGGAAGGTCCTGGACCAGAACTCGGAATACATGTGGGAGAGGATGAAGGCCCGCGGACTGAAGGTCCCCGCCGGCTCCAACAAGTGGGAGACGGCCATGGTCATCGACGGAGATGCCAGGCATTTCGTCCTCACCACTTCTGACATATTCCGGGAGGGAAAGCCGGTCGGAGTGGTGCTTACCCTTCACGACATAAGCAACCGCAAGGCACTGGAGGAGGACCTCCGGCGGGCCAACCAAAGCATGAGCACGCTCAACCAGATACTCAGGCACGACATGAGGAACGACCTTACGGCCATCTGGGGTTACCTGGAGCTGCTGGAAATAACGGAGATGAACGATCGGCAGAAGCACCTGGTCGGTAAGCTGATGGAGCGGGCCCGTAGCGCCGACGGCCATCTGGAGTTCGCCAACGCGCAGCCTAAGCCGGGAATGGGCGCCACCGCCTGGCAGGACGTCCAATCGACCGTGGACAAGGTCCTGGGAAAGGTGGACCTGAATGGGATGATCGTGGATTCTCGCGTGCAAGGAATAAGGCTGCTGGCCGATCCGCTGCTGGAGAACGTCTTCCATACTTTGGCCGATAACACGGCGCGTCACGGGAGGAACGCCACCAAGGTGGTCATCCGGGGGGAGAACATCGAGACCGGCATCTCCATAATCTGGGAGGACGACGGCATCGGGGTGCCGGCGGACAAGAAGGAGAAGATCTTCGATAAGGGCTACGGAGACAACACCGGTCTCGGGCTGTACCTGGCAAGGGAGGTCCTGGCCACCACCGGCTTCACCATAACCGAGGAGGGAGAGGCTGGGAAGGGCGCCAAGTTCGTGATCAGGGCGCCTTCCGGATGGTTCACCTGGAAGAAGGCTCTCACTTAATGGCCGCTCATCGGCAGCAATCCTCTCCGCACTCCACCTCGTCCTTGCCTTTCAGGGCGGCCATTATCATGGCCGAGGCGCAGCCCACTCCGCTGTCCACCTCTATCGCTTGCTCGGGGCAGTTCAATTGGCAAGCTCCGCACTCCATGCACTCTTCCGCTCTGGCCAGCCGCACCCTCTTCTCGCCGGGGGCGAACACCCGGTGCGGACAGACCTTCAAGCACATTCCGCAATTAACGCACCTGCCAGGATGGAACACCAAGGTGTTGATGACCTTGCCCTTCTCCGGTGTTTGCATATCCAGCATTCCGATCTCCATCACAACCACCCCGCGTAGAGCACTATAGAGAAAAATGCCGCGGCCGCTCCCAGCACCAGCATGCCAGCCATGATGGGTATGTATCTGAAGATCTCGCGGCTCACCCCGGTGCGCGAGGTGAAGGTCGTGGAGCCGGTGAAGTTCAGGCCAAGATATCCGATCCAGGCCGCCATCAGCAGGTACTCCGCGGCCACCGCCACGATCACGAAAGTTCCGTTCCAGAACAGCAGCTGGTACAGGGCGAACGGCGTGACCAGCAGCACGCCAAGGATGAAACCTTTCAGCGACAGGTCCTTGCCCGGCAAGTAAGGCAGGAGCGCCGGGAACAGGAATATCCCGCCTAGGGTCATGGCCAGCGCCAGAGGCCCGTAGAAGGGTACGAACACCGCGGCTATGAGCAGCAGGAGCATCCACCAGCGGTAGTTCCTGATCTCCACCGGGGCCAGCACCATCCGGTCCCGCAGGTTGAAGCGGACGGTGCGCATCTCTTCGGTGCACTCTCCCGCGCCCAGGTAGGTTGGCAGGTCCTCCGCCCGCACCGGTCCGTACTCCACCTTGAATCCGCTGCCCTTCCTGACCTCGTGGGCGGAGACCCCCGGTGCGGCCAGCTGAGGAAGTATCAGCGTGCGGCCATCCACCTTCGATGCCAGGTCCGTGGCCTGCACCGCCTTGATCAGCTCCTCCGTTCCGAAGGTCCGCTTGCCGGCCGCGCACCAGACATTGATACCCTTGGTGTCCAGCACCAGTATCCAGGCGCTTCTTCCCGGCAGCGAGGACCGCAAGGCGTCGAAGCTCAAGGAGTAGTTCGCGGTGACCAGAACGATCGATGAACGATCAGGTGTTCCCAGGGCGTACAGTCCCGGCCGTACCCGGTGCCCCATGCGGTCGATCCCGATCCTGGCCTTGATGTGATCGTTGCGTTCCTTGCCTCCCAGCTCAGGAACGGTGGCCAAGGTCTCCGTGGCGTAACCTTCCTCCAAAGCTCATTCCCCCCTGGGTTCCAGGATGTCCTTGATCCCGTTCGCCAGGTCGTCCGTCCGGAATAGGTGAAGGCAGCAAACCCGCCCGTCCCTGACCAGGGTGACTATGGCCAGCTTGTCCCCCGGACGGATGCCGGCCTTGTCCCGTATGGCCTTGGGCAGGACCATCTGCCCCCTCTCGTCCACCGTGGCCACTCCCTCCACGTCGTACTTGGGCGGTTCGGGCTTTCCGGTGCAGCATTCCGCTTCCGCGGTTCCCTTGCGGCGAGGCATGCTGTTAGGATATCATCAAAACTATAAGAAAATTCTGAAAAATCAGAATACATTCGGCGAAAACGAAATAGGGAAATGACGTTACCGTCGCTATGTCCGGAAACGTTGCAAAGGTGGAGATCGTCCGCGTCACGCCAGAGAACGCCGGCGAGCTCATCGCCCTGATCGCCGAACTGGCGGTGTTCGAGAAGCTGGACCCGCCGACCCCCGAGGCGAGGGACAGGCTGCGCCAGCACGTCACGTCCGACCCGGCCTTGTTCCACGCCTTCCTTGGCCGTCTGGACGGCGAGGCGGTCGGCTACATCACCTATTATTTCACCTACTCGACGTTCCTGGCGGCCCCCACCCTTTTCCTGGAGGACATCTACGTTCAGGAGGGCGTACGCAAGAGCGGGGTCGGGCGCGAGCTGTTCAAGTTCTGCGTCCGGGAAGCGGTCGACAAGGGATGCGGCCGCATGGAATGGTGCGCCCTGAACTGGAACGTGGGAGCCATGAGCTTCTACGAGAAGCTGGGCGGACGGAAGCTGGACTGGACCTTCTTCCGTCTGGACCGGGAGGGCATGCCGGCCGCCCTCTCCAAAGGGCAATAATCATCGTACGGCGATACCTTATCATGGCCGAGGACAAGGTTCTCACGCTTCACCCGCAGGGCAAGAAGGGGCGCAGCATCGACCGCCAGAAGTACGATATGACCAGGCAGGCCATCTTGGATTGCCTGGAGAAGACGGACATGACCCAGGACGAACTGGTGCGCGGCGTGGTAGAACGGCTGGAGAACAAGTTCGAAGGGTCCAAGGGCTGGTACATGGAATCCGTGAAGCTCGACCTGGAAGCGCGAAAGGTCATCGAACGCTACAAGGCCAAGCCCCGGGACCGGTATCGTATCGTTAACTGAGCCCCATCATCTTGGTGACCGACTCCTGCGGCACGCCGGGGTACTTCTTCAGCGTGAGGTCGATTATCCTTTGCACATAGGTGTCGTCCAGCTTCTCCATGGAGGGCAGGTCGGCCTTGAGCACCTGCGGCATGGTGTAGATGTTGCCGGTGTATTTGACACTGGCGAACTTGAACATTCGTCCTTCGGCCATGGTGCGCAGGAACCTTTTCAGGGTGGCCTTGGGCACCTTCTTGTCGAAAAGCGACCAGAGGTCGTCGATCATCTGGTTGATGGTAGTTTCCCCGTCGGCATGGAACAGGTTGACGATCTCCTTGTACAGGGCCTTTCGCAGATTGCGGTCCTTGATGAACCTCATGTCCTTCTCTATGAATTCCCGAACCTGCGCTTCGTTGATGTCCGAGGTCAGCTCGGAATAGCTCTTGAAGAAGACCAGGTGATGCCCGGCCTTGTCGTCCATCTTGATGCTGGTGAAGAGATCCCCCTTGAACGAGTCCAGGAAGTCCTTGAAGTGCTTGTAGCCGTACTTCTTCTCCGAGAACGACGGATCGAGGCGCATCAGGTCGTTCTTGATCTGGGAGAGGATGGCCGGTTCGTCGGTGGAGCGGTTCTTGATGTAGCGCAGGAACAGGTCCCGAGGGTCGTCCTCCAGCTCCTCCTCCTCCTTCTTCTCCTTTGTTGCGGCCGGGGCCGTGGCCCGGCCAAGCAGGTCCTCCAGATCCTCGAACTTGTCGCAGTTGTAGCGTATGGTGCGGCCGATGGAGTGCTCGAATCCCAGGACGACCACCTCCTTGCCCCGCTCCTTTATCTTGCGGATGAGATGGATGAAGTCGGTGTCCCCGGTGCCCAAGAAGAAAACGTCCAGCAATGACTTGTCATACATGTCCTCCAGGGCGTCAATGGTCATACGGAGATCGGCCCCGTTCTTTCCCGACAGGGACGTCTGAGGAAGGAACACCAGGTCGAACGCCCTCAGGCGCAGGTCCTCCACGTACTGGTTGCAGGGTGGTTTGTTCCAATCGGCAAAGGCCTTCTTGATCAGGACGTCGCCGTAACCCTTGGCGTAGTCGAGGATGTCATCGATCCTCAGCGGCCTGGGGGTGGAGGGATAGACCTCCTTGGCGGATATTGCGAGATTCTCAAAGTCCAGGTAGATGGCGATCTTGGGGACCTGCTCGGTCATCGCCCCTTCATCCGCCCCGCCAAGACTTAATGCTTTGCCGCTTCACTCGTAGGTGTCAGGATCAGTGGTGGTGCGCAGCCCGGAATGCATAAGGTCCAGCCTGGCCAGGTCATCTTGGTCGAGGGAGAAGCTGAATATCTGGGAGTTCTGCCTGATGTGGCCAATGTCGGCGGACCTGGGTATGGCCGCCATGCCCTTCTGCAGGCACCAGCGGAGGATCACCTGCGCCGGCGTCTTGCGGTGCCTCTTTCCAATATCCGCGAGCACCGGGTCTCCCAGGACCTGCCCTCGTCCGAACGGCGAGTAGGCGGTGACCAATATGTCGCGGGCCTGGCAATGCTCAAGAAGGTCCTTTTGGAAAAGGAAGGGGCTCATCTCCACCTGGTTCACGGCAGGCATGACCTGGCAGGCGCTGTACAGTTCCTGCAGGTGGCGTACGGTGAAGTTGCTGACGCCTATAGCTCTCACGCGCCCGTCCTTGTACAGTCTCTCCAGGGCCCGGTAGGTGTCCAACCTTTTATCGGTGACAGGCCAGTGCACCAGGTACAGGTCCAGGTAGTCCGTTCCCAGCCGCTGCAGGGTGCTGTCGAAGGCGTCCAGGGCCTCCTCGAAGCCCTGCTCGGTGTTCCACACCTTGCTGGTGATGAAGACCTCTTCGCGCGGCACCTCGCTCTCCCGCACCGCGCGGCCGATCGCCTCCTCGTTCTCGTAGAAGGAGGCGGTGTCAATGTGCCGGTAGCCACAGTCAAGGGCCATACGTACTGGGGCATAGGCCTGCTCTCCCGGCAGCTTGTAGGTCCCCAGCCCCAGGGCCGGGACCTCCACGCCGTTGTTCAGGCGGAAACGGAAGCTCGACGCGGTGTGCCCCTTGACCATGATTGGGTAATCCCAACGAACCTAGTTAATCGATTCGCTCCCTAGTTTCGTGAAAGGGCCTCGGTCCATCCGGCGTCCCCGGGAGGATGAAAATGGCGAAATGAGATGCGTCGTGCAAGGGGCGGACCGAAGCCGTAACACTAATTATAATAATAGTAATACGCAGTATTAAAAGATATTGTAAAAGTAATACGAAATTACCGGGCCGGTACTTCAAACGTTCGCTCGAACGACCGGTCAAAGAGCAAGGTTCTTCTAATCCAGGCGACGATTTGGCGTGGCCGATGCGAGTCATGGAATGGAACCTGCAGTACGGAGGCGCCCAAGAGCGTCTGCCGGGTATCATAGAGGCGGTCCGCCGCCACGACCCGGACGTACTTGTTCTTCTGGAGTTCCGCCCTGAGCGGGTGATCGAGGTATCACTATCGTTGGCGGCATTGGGCTATCCGTACATACTCAACTCCCAACCTCCGCCGCGAACCAACGGCATACTGGTCGCATCCAAGAGTTCCCTGGTCCAGCTTTCAGGAGCGACGATATCGTCACCCCATCGATGGATGGAGGTATCCCCGGAAGGCTCAGACCTTAGGATATTGGCCGTCCACATCCCCGGCGCCTCCGACCTGACGGGGAAGATGGAGTTCTGGGGGGCCTTGCTGGAGTACGCCAGGGAGGCTACGGAGCTTAGGGACCGGCGTATCATCGTGGGAGACCTGAGCACTGGGCTGGAGCGCGATTCCGAGGGAACGCCGTTCCTGGGCACGGAGCATCTAGCCTCCCTCCTGGACCTGGGCTGGCGGGACATATGGAGGGAGTATCACCAACTGGCCAGGGAGTATTCCTGGTATTCGTCGTCCGGAAAAGGCATGAGGACCGATCACGTGTTAGCGTCCCCGCACATCCAGCATCCCCTGTGGGCCAAGTATTCCCATCAGGAGCGCGAATCCGGGATCTCGGACCATTCCATCCTGATACTGGACATCATGCACCGCCTGAACGAGTCCGGCTCCCGAAGCTCGCCCCTGTACCGCCTCGGCGAAGGGCCGGGATGCACCATCGGCTAGTTCCCCGGATCAGGTCCATCCAGCCAAACCCTTCCATATCATAAATTTTGGAGCATTAATAATATATAATTTGGAAATCCCTGAACGCACGAGGTTCATGTTATGGACAATTCTGTCATGAAGAAACTTGTTGCTGAGGTGATCGGGACCTTCGTGCTGGTCTTCGGCGGTGTCGGTACCGCGGTTCTGGCCGGGGCTTGGGTCGGGGCTTTGGGTGTCGCGTTGGCCTTCGGCTTCACGCTGCTGGTAATGGCCTACGCCATCGGACCTATATCCGGTTGCCACATCAACCCGGCGGTGACCTTGGGCATGTTCATGGCCAAGAAGATCAAGGGAAAGGAAGCACTGCTCTACATGGTCGCCCAGGTCATCGGTGCCATTCTGGCCGCCGGTATCCTGTTCGTGATCGCCAGCGGCGCCCCCGGCTTCGACGCGGCCGCCAGCGGTTTCGGCTCCAACGGCTACGGGGACCACTCCCCCGGCGGGTATGAGCTCGGCGCGGTCATGGTCGCAGAGGTAGTTCTCACCGCCCTGCTGATGCTGACCGTCCTGTTCACCACCGACAAGAAGGCCGCCGCCGGTTTCGCGGGGATCCCGATCGGTATCGTGCTGGCCCTGATCCACCTGATCTCCATACCGGTGGACAACACCTCGGTCAACCCGGCCCGTTCCATCGGCCCGGCCATATTCCAGGGCGGATGGGCCATCGAGCAGCTCTGGATATTCATCGCCGCCCCCATGGTCGGCGCTGCCTTGGCCGCTATAATCTACGATCTGCTGAAGGACTGAGCGAAAAACTATTTCGAGGGGGCCCACGCCCCCTCTTCAATTTTCATTTCTTGACCGACCAGGCCATCCGCTCGCCGTCGGTCCACAGCCTCTGCACGCTGCGGAACCCGGCGTTCCTGAACAGGGATTCCCATTCCGCGGCCGACCACAGGCGCCTCTTGCGGCGCAGGCCCGGGGCGATCTCGGCCTCCACGGTCTCCATGATCACTCCGGCGCCGTTCCTCTCCAGCCGGCGGTGCATCGATTCCACGACCTCCGTGCGCCTCTTCTCCGGAAGATCGCCCAGCGCCCCTAGGGCCAGGACCATGCGGGCGGATATCTCCGGGAAACCCTCCGCCAGGTCCAAGCGGGCGGCGTCAACGAAGCCGAGGCGCACCCTGGTGCGCATCCTGTCGAAGCAATGGAAGCCGCTATCCTCGTCCGGCGAGAGCAGCGTGAACCGGCAGAGGTCCTCGTTCTCCTCGATCAGAGGCATGACGACGTTCAGCTCGCAGCGCAGATCTACCACTCGTGCCCCGGGCGTCAGGCAGGACCTGCCAATCCTCTGGATCTCCTGGGAAAGGCCGTAGTAGCCCGCCTCGCCCTCTTTGAAGGCAGCGTCAACAGGCGCCGCCAGAGCGTTGGTGTGCAAGGCATCTGCCGCGAACGGCAGGTCTTCGGACTTTGCTTCGGCCATTTCCTTTCCTCCTTGTTCTTAAGCACTGTTACCGTGCTATGTCATGTCATAGCATGGAAGTATTTATGTGTTATGCAGTCCGAACCGGGAACGAGAACGGACGCAACACTTTTGATATCCCTAAAACGCGATGTCCAGGTGATCTAAATGTCAAAGAGGACGCTGGGCAGGACGCTGCCCATGATGGGATTGCCGGTGGTGGTCGTGGGAGCGAAGGTTCAGGGCAAGGTCAACTTCTGCACGGTCGCCTGGGCCACCATGATCGACGACGAGCCGCCGAGTATGGCGGTGGTGATGGGCAAGGACCGCCGCACCAAGGACGGCATCCTGGAGAACAAGACCTTCAGCATCAACCTGCCTGGGGCGGACCAGGTGGCCGCAGCTGACCATTGCGGGCTGGTGTCCGGTCATAAGCAGGACAAGTCCGGCGTGTTCGACGTGTTCTTCGGGAAGACGCTCACCGCGCCCATGGCCAGGGAGTGCCCGGTGAACGTCGAGCTAACTCTGGACGAGATCATCGAGCGGGAAGGTACCGACATTGTCATCGGAGAGGTGGAGGAGGTGTACGTGGACGAGAGCGGGCTGACCAACGGGGTTCCGGACGTGGACAAGTTACAGCTGCTGATGTACCTCAGCTCCGGAGCGCTCTACTTCACCAAAGGCAGGACCGTGGCCGAGGCCTTCAAGGTCGGAAAGGACTTCCGGCCGAAGTGATCACTTCCCCCGGTCGAAGAAGATGTTCTTGCCGGTGGCCGACAACGGTATGCCGTGGCAGATGTTGGAACGGGAGTAGCCGAGGCGTATCGCCGACACGCCTATACGGTACATAATGCGGTTGTCCACGTTGTGGTCGGACGCGACCTTCGCCGCGGAACCTAGAGCTATGCCCATGTCTAATAGCCGTAGGGCGCAGTTCGGTCCCTGAAAGTCCTTGCTTGCCGACAGCAGGTTGAACTCCGCGCATCCCGAGACGCCGCAGGCGCCGCAATCCAGCCCCACGCCGAGGTGCGGCAACAATCCGATAAGGACGACGGCGTCAGAGTCCAGAACGTTCTGCCCGTCCCTCTGGTAACCGGGGATCCCTCTCTCCTTACCGACCGCGATGAGGTCCTCGCCAAGCTTCACCCTCTGCTCGTCCGTGAGCAGCGCTGTCTCGATGAAATCCTTGCCCATGGCCTTGGGCGCGGTCCGGGCCGCCAGCTCCATCAGACGGCCCACCATGATCACGGCCTCCTTGTTGCTCATGCAGCAGTGATTGTTGGCCGTTCATATGACCCTTTCACTCCGCCCTTCTTCGTTAGACGAATGGGCGGTGCTTAACTTTATTAGGCAAGTAAATAGTTCTTATCACGGTGATAAAAATGGTCAAGATGCCGACCGAGGTCAAGGAAGCGCTGCTCAAGCAAAAGCCCATTCCGATCGCCACCGCCACCAAGGACGGGACGCCTAACGTGGTCTTCATCGGGCTGATGAAGGTCCTGGACGACGAGACCCTGTTACTGGCCGACAACTTCTTCCTGAAGACCGCCGCCAATCTCTCCGAGAACCCGCGCATATCGGTTCTGTGCTACGATACCGATACCAAGAAGTCCTACCAGATCAAGGGTTCCGCCAAGATTCACAAGGCCGGTCCAATGTTCGACGAGATGCGCAAATGGGTGCACGGGGTGAACCCCAAGCTTCCGGCCAAGGCCGCGGTGGTGGTCAAGGTGGAGGCGGTCTATGACGCCATGTGGGGTCCCTCCGCCGGAAAACTGATAGTCTGAACTGGCGATCCGGGTCGGTCCATTCAAGGTGAGGGCGAAATGAATAGAGCAGAGGCGCTGGAGCTGGTCAAAGGTCACGTGTGCAAGGAGAGCAACATCAAGCACATGGTGGCCGTCGGTGCGGTGATGAGGCAGGCCGCCTTGCGCTTAGGCCAGGACCCGGAGCAATGGGAGGTCACCGGCATCCTGCACGACCTGGACTTCGAGGAGTGCCACGGCATGCAGGACCACGCCCTGATCACCAGGGACCTTCTGCAGGGCATGGTGCCCGACGAGATGGTCCAGGCGATACTCGCTCACAATCATGAAGCGACCGGGGTCCCGGTGGACAACCAGTTCAAGAGGGCCCTGTTGGCCGCGGACGCCGTCTCCGGTCTCGTAATCGCCTGCGCCCTGGTCCTTCCGTCAAAGAAGCTGGTCGACGTCAAGGTCAGCTCCATCGCCAAGAAGTTCGGCAACAAGGATTTCGCCCGCGGCGTGGACCGGGACAGGATAATGGTCTGCGAGCAGCTGGGGATACCTAGGGACGAGTTCCTGTCGGTGGCGCTAGAGGGAATGAAGCTGCGGGCGGACGAGCTAGGCCTCTAGGCATCGTTATTCTTTTATCGCCGCGGCGCCTCACCGGTGCCGGACGGTCTTGATTTGAAAATAGGTTTCATAGGCCTGGGGAACATGGGCTCGTCGCTCGCCGCGGGACTGCTGGAGAGCGGAGCGATCTCTCCGGAAAGCGCACTGGTCGCCAACCGCAGCCTGGGCAAGGCCGAATCGTTAGCCAGGCGCTTCCCTGGCGTTACCGTGGCCGAGAGCAATCTGGAGGTCGCCGAGAGGTGCGACACGCTCTTCGTGACCGTCCGCACTGACCAGCTGTTGGGCGTTCTGAAGGAGATCTCGTCCGCAGAGAACGAGGTCCACGTCGTGGTGGTCAACGGGGCGTTGCCTCTTTCCCGCCTGGAAGACGTGTGCAAGGGTCCGGTGAGCAAGCTGATCCCCTCGGTGACCATGGAGCGCGGTCGCGGCGTTTCGCTGATCTCTCACGGCCCGTCCGTATCGAGGTCGCGATCAGGCTCGTTGGAGAAATCGCTCGCTCGGGCCTCGAGGGTCATGGTCGTGCCAGAGGACCGCATGGACGTGGCCACGGACCTCACCAGCTGCGGACCCGCCCTGATCGCCGAGATGATGCATCAGTTCGCTGAAGCGGGCGTACGCCACGGGATCGATAGGAAGGACGCCTGGGAGATGGTCCTGGAGACGATGCAGGGGGCTGCTCTGGCGTTAGCGTCGGGAGAGTCGGCGGCATCGTTGAAGGAGAAGGTGGCGACCAAAGGGGGCATAACCGAGCAGGGGCTGCAGGTGCTGGAGGCCGAACTGCCGGCGGTCTTCGATATGGTCATGGAAAGGACCCTGGCCAAGCACGCCGAGGTCAGGAAGCGCTTGCTGAAGGACATAGATCCCTGACCAGGATCAGGGAGCGGCGCTCTTCAGCCTTCCCAGCAGATCTTTTACCTGGTCCAGGGTCCAGGGCGTCAGAACGTTCAGGGTCGCGGGGTCCACCTCGTTGATGTTGTTGAACACCTTGCGCCTGTTACGTCCCTGGGCCACGTCGACCTGCAGCGACCTAGTGCGCATGGTCTGTCCAAGCTTCCAGTTGACTATCTCCCGGTACTCCACGCTTTCCAGGGGCCTGTAGCTCTTTCCAAACACTCCCTTCTCCTGCACGAATATCAGGCGCTGATCGGTGGCGATGAGCACCCCGCTGATGTTGAAGGTGCCGTGCTCGCCCTCCTCCGGATCGTAAATGTCCTGCTCCAACCCCGCCCTCCAGGCCTGCACCGCCCGTTCGTTCGGACGCAGCATGGCGGCCGAGGCGACCTGGGGCATGAGCATAACGACGCCCGGCGACGCTCCCATCGGCTGCGGCCCGTAGGGTTGCGGTGGCGCCTGCGGCGGTTGCGGCTGTGAATAAGGCTGATAAGGCTGCTGCACAGGCTGCGGCTGCACATTGGGCTGTTGATACGGCTGATGGTACTGCGGCTGAGGCGCCTGGTACGGGGGCGCGCTCGATGACTGCTGAACGGCCGGCGGATAGGGTCGGTAGGTGGGGGGCACCGGCTGCTGCTGGGCAGGTCGATATGGTTGTGCGGGCGGCTGCGCCGGGGGCTGCTGACTGGCCCAGGGACCGGGCTGGGGTTGCGTCGGAGCTGCCGCTGGAGGCGCAGGCTGGTATGGCTGCTGTACCGGCTGCGGTTGCGGGACCGGTGGCGCCTGCTGAGGTTGCGGAGGTGCATAAGGCTGCGGGGCCGGCATCGGAGGTGCCTGAACCGGAGGAACGGGGGCAGGGGGAAGTTGGATATCGGCCTTGGGGGCCTTGGGCGGCACGTAGGCCTGGTACTGTCCGATCTGGTTGTTGCCCGAGGGGGTCATCTCGTTGCTGGATCTCTGGTAGGGGATCATCTGCGGGAGCGGTTGCGCCTGCGGAGGATACGGTTGCTGGTATTGAGGAGGTGCCACCGGCCGCGTCGGCTGATAGGGCTGTTGATAAGGTTGCTGATTTGGCGGCTGGTACTGCGGTTGCTGGGCGTAAACGGGAGGCCCCTGTGGCTGCGGCGGCTGGTCCATCGACCTCTTCTCCGGTGGAGCGAATGGTGGTGCCTGTTGCGGTGCATACTGCGGCTGAGGTTGAGAGACCGGAGGCTCCTGCGGAGGTTGCTGCCCTGAAGGCTCCATAGGCGTGGGCGTTACCGTCACGGGCGGTTGCGGGACATCCTTGGGAGGTTCCGGCTGCGGCGGGCTGGGTGCCTGGGCAGGGGGAACTCTATCGTCAACGAAGACGGCCTTGGGTGAGCCGCATTCCATGCAGAACTTGTCTTCAGGCGAGGGATGGTTTCCGCAGTTGGGGCAGAGCATCGGGATATGAATGGAGGAGGACGATTAAGCGTTTGCGCTACTCTTTCGGGCGCCCCACCACGGTCATGTAAAGCACGCTCTCCTCCTCTCCGTCCACGCCCAGCAGTTCGTTGACCTCATCATCGTAGGTAGCGGCGATCTGGCAGGTTCCCAGGCCCAGCGATACCGCGGCCAGGGCCAGGTTCTGAGCCATGTGTCCGGCGTCCAGGTATACGTAGCGGTAGGCCCTTTCCCCATACTTCCAGCGGCTGCGTTCGAACATCGCCGTCCACATAAGCACTACTGGAGCCGAGGCGCACATGCCCTGGTCCAGGGCGGCGCGGGCCACCTCCTCTCCCAGATGGCCTTTCCTGATCAGCTCCAGCGCGTGGTGCTTGACCGAGTAATGATAGACGCCTGGTGCCACCCCCATCACATCGTTCACGGCGACATAGGTCTCCACCGGGTACAGCGCTCCGGCGGAGGGAGCGGTGCGGAACTCGTATCCCTTCTCCCTTCTGGTGATGCCGTCGTTGGCCCAGAGCAGGTAGGACAGGTCCTCTAGAGACACGGGAGATTCGGAAAAACGGCGCACGCTTCGTCGGTTCCTCAGCACATCGTCCAACGATACCGCCGGGCGATTCGGCTCCGGAAGTGGGATCCTCGGCCGGTCCGGGTACTCCTTGTAGGTATCCGGCTTCCGCTCCCAGTCCATGTAGCGGCCGACCAAGCGGTCCCGGCGATGCTTGGTCTCCATCTGAAAAACGCGTCCCGGCTCATCGCTCATGCATTTATGATGGAAGGCCGTTGAAGATAATCGTTTCCCTCAGAGGTGCTCGAAAGCGTCCTTCCCTGCCCCGCACACTGGGCACACCCAGTCATCGGGCACGTCCGCGAACGCCGTCCCGGCCGGCACTCCGTTCTCCCGGTCGCCCTCCTTGGGATCGTAGATATATCCGCACACCCGGCACCGCCAGCGGTCTCCCTCCTCTCGGGCCAGGTGCACTTCCTTAGTTCCTCCCAACCGCTGCACGGTCTTGGCATAGCGCTCGTGCACCATCCGGGAATCGAAGTCCCTGAACTCCTCGAGCATCGCCCGGCGTTCCTCGTTCGATAGATATTCCATCACCGGCACGAAGAAGCCCTGGTCCTCCAGCTCGATGTGGGCATGGTAGAGCGCCACCAGGTCCTTCATGAGCATCGACGCCTGGTAGGCCGCGCTGGGACTTCCCTTCAAGTGCTCCTCGCCCAGGGCGGAGAGCTTGCCGACCATATCCCGGGCCTTGACGTGGTCCATCTCCAGCTTCTCCAGGACCCGCCGGTGCTCCTCGCTCAGTCCCTTGCCCTTCAGGACCTTGAAAAGTATGTCCTCTTCCTTGCCGTGATGGGTGCGGTCCGCGTAGGTCCGCATGAAATCCACGACCTCAGGGATGAAGCGCGGGTCCAGTTCCTGCCCGGTGTGCAGCCTCTCCGCATGGTCCTTCATGACGGCGGCCATGCTCTCGATCAAGCGGTGTTCTATCATCAGGGGGGCGATGGGTAGCATGTTCGTTCGGCGAAAATACGCAACGCTGAGATAATAATATGTCGTGAAAAGAAGACCGCAAGTATCTGATATCAGAACCTAATTCGGCGTTCAGGCCCTAACGTATGTCAGGGGAAGTGGGAGGTGAGAGGATGAGCGCAGGTTCCAAGTTCAGCGGGAAGAAAGGGGTCAAGGTCCCCTCCCAGGTCAAATGGCTGATCCTGCTGACCTCCTTCAGCTCCATCGGCTATGGTTACCTGACCACCGTCATCGCCGCCTACCTTCCGGAGCAGGGCGTGGATTCGGGGCAGGTCGGCCTGATCATTGGCCTTTCGGGATTGGCGATGATCATCAGCGCCATCCCGTTCGGGCTGATGTCCGATCGGCTAGGGAGGAAGAGGCTCTTGCTGGCCGGGCTTGCGCTCCTGCCGTTCTCCATGTTCATCTGCTCCTTCTCCGTGGACCCCCGGCTTTACCTGGCGGCGGCCATCATCTCCGGGGTGGCCGAAGGCGCGATCCTCTCCACGTGGAACGCCATGATCGCCGACCAGACCACGGTGGACAACCGGGAGATGGCCTTCTCCATGTCCTTCATAGTCAACGGTGCGCTGGTAGGACTGGGGTTCGCACTTCCCTTTTCCTTCCCCTTCCTCATGGACGTCGGCGGATGGACGTCGGAGCAGATGCACTCCTGGGCCTTCGTGCTCCTGGGCTTCGTCACGCTGATATCGCCGGTGACAGTTCACCGTCTGCTCAGGGATTATCACGACACCGCGCCCTCGGCCAGACTGCGCCGGGGGACCTTTCTCAAGGAGAGGAGCAAGAAGACCCTGCTACGCTTCTCGGTGAACAACACGCTCATAGGTCTGGGGGCCGGGTTGATCATTCCTCTGATACCCACCTGGTTCTTCCTTCGATATGGCATCCCGGACTCCTATTCCGGGCCGTTGCTCGCTCTATCCTCCCTCTCCATCGGCGTGGCGGCCATATTCAGCCCCCGCCTGGCCCATCGCTACGGGCAGGTCCCGGCCATCGTGATGACCCAGGGCTTCTCCACCATATTCATGCTGGCCATACCCTTCATGCCCGGGGCCATCTGGGCCGGTGCGGTGTACCTCATCCGTTCGGCCATGATGAACATGGCCGGGCCCATCATGGACTCCTACCTCATGGGCATAGTGGACAAGGAGGACCGTGGACTGGCGAGCGCCATAAACTCCATAGTGTGGAGGGTCCCGAACAGCGTCACCACCGTGATCGGAGGGGCCATGCTGGCCGCCGGTTATTTCGCCCTGCCGTTCGTTCTGGCCGCCCTGATATACCTAGGGGCGGTAACCGCCTTCTGGTTCAACTTCCGGAATGTCAAGGTGCACGAGGAACCCTCTCTCTGACCGAGGCAAAGTTATATTTCCTGACAAGGTCAAGATATGAACGGGGGCAACCATGGGCATATACATCGTGTTATCCAAGCTGACCCAGGAGGGTTGGAAGACCTTGAAGAGCAGGCCGGAAAGGCTGAAAGAGGTGAACAACGAGATCACCAGGATGGGGGCTAAGGTGCTGGATCAGTACGCCCTGCTGGGGAAGTACGATTTCATAAGCATCCTCGAGGCTCCGGACCTGGAGACGGTGAGCAGGGTCATGGTATCCCTGGCGTCCAGAGGGACCATGGAGACCGTTACCATGGCCACGATACCCGTCGATGAGTTCATCAGGTCCCTTGGGTAGGTCATGACCAAGTAATCCTAGGGGCATCATATCAGACGGTACTCTTTCAGAGGCCCGCTCTCCTCGACAAAATTGTAGCGAGCCTTGTTGGAACGGTAATGGACCAGAGCCGGCCGCTCGTCCAGCTCAGGCCTCGTCCTGTACAGTCCCTCGTCCCCGTGACGAAGGGCCTGCAGAACGGACCGCTGACACGACCGGAATATCCGGCAACGGAGGCCAGCATGGCCGAAGACCAGTCCTCCGCTGACATGGAAGTAAACGTTCAATCTCGGCCCCGAATCGTCCAGCCATTCCGCCATGACCTCATCCCGCATGAAACGCGTATAACCGCCCGAGATCTGCTCTAGGTCAAAGTCCCTGCCTATGGTCAGGAACCTGTCCCCGGTGCGGTCCGAATGGGTAAGGGTGTAACGCCGCGGCAGTGAAAAATCGGAAGGACCGTCATCGTTGAGGTATCGGACATGCACTTTCGACGGGTGTAGTTCGGCCATATTGACAACCCTGAGGTTTGTTAACAAGTTGTCAGTTCAATGCATATAATGCTGTCGACCGCGCCCTCGCCACGGTCTAGGACAGGTACGGGACATGTTCTTCGCGATCAAGAATCATCCTTATCACGGTCAGAGCGGTTGGAACCGGTCACTGCGTTCACGAAGTGCACGTAGGAGTTCCGAAGGGCATCCCACAACAGGATGGCCGCTAGTCCGGCCAATATGACCACGGCCAGGAACACCCAGGTCGAGCCTATCAGCACCGGCGGTATGAATGGGATTATCAGGACCAACACCAACATGAGCATGGCGATCTCGTTCAGGTCGATTATCATGCGGTAGACGTTCCGGCGGTCCCCTTCGGCGATCTTCCCGCTCAGCATGGCCCGGTCGGTGAGGACCTTGGAGATCTTCCGGGCATACAAGAATATGCTGGCCACGGCCGGGGATATCGCCAGCAGCATCAAGAACAGGAGCACGGCGTCCGGCACCAGTCCCAGATCGCCGGCAAGCCCGGTAGCTGTGTTCTCGACCTCGCTCGCCAGATTGAAGATCAGTAGGACGAGGACGATCAGCAAGTAGTCCACAAAGATGCGAGCCATCAAACCGCTCAGCACGTTCCGGTCCTTGCCCAGTAGGTTGTTGGACGAGGCGGCCTGCTTCACGGTATCGATGCGGGCCAAGGCGGCCATTGCCCTTCTTGGCAGCAGGTTCACCATGCCATCGAAGGTCCGCTTCTGCACCTTGGAAAAGAGGGGAAGGGCCACCATGGTTATCAGCGCCGCCCCTATGACGGATGAGTAAATGTCCTGGGTCAGGAGACCAGCGTCCAATGCTATTTTGGCGATGATGAAGGCGAACTCCCCCATGGCGATCAGAGAGGTGGCTATGATGAAACCGTCCCTGGCCTTGAACCCGAACAGATAGGTGCTGAGGGCGACGGCAACCGTCTTGCCGAGTATGAACACCCCAGCGATCGCCAGTACCAGCAGTATGTTGTCCAAGATGAGCCGCGGGTCGATCTGCAGGCCGATGGAAATAAAGAAAACCGCCATGAAGAGCTCCTTGACCGGGATGACCTTGGCCTTGATCCGCTCGTTGTAAAGGGATACGGACACGATGAGCCCTATCAGGAACGGCCCGATGGCGATGGAAAGCCCGATGGAGGAGGAGAGCAGGGCCATTGTGAACGCCATCCCCACCGCCACTATGAAGACGATCTCCGAGGGGTAACGGTCCCCCAGGCGGTCCACTAGCTTGGGGATGACGGCGATCCCCAGCATTATGGTGAGACCAAAGAAGATCATGAGTCCGATAACCATGTTGATGGTGGAGCCCATGGCCGGAGAGTCGCCGGCCAGCAGGGGTGCGGCCAAGGAGAGGATGATGACCTGGCCTACGTCCTCGAAGACGGTTATGCTCATGATGGCGGTGGCCTGTTCCCCGCTGATGCCCTTGACGTTATGGAGCACCCCCACCACCACCGCGGTGCTGGTACCGGATATTATGGCTCCCAGGAATATCGAGGCGGTGGTTCCCAATCCCAAGGCCATGCCGGCCAGGTATCCCACCACCACCATCAGGGTCATTTCCAGGGTGACGATGAATATCAGCCGCGAGCCCACCCGGCGAAGCTTGGAGGCGCTCTGCTCCATTCCTATCCAGAACATGAGCAGAACGATCCCTATGTTGGAGAGGATCATCACCGTGGTCTGCTCCACCCAGAGCTGAGGGAACATGGTGGGGCCAAGGATGATGCCGGCGGTCAGGTAGCCCAGGATCGGAGGCATCTTGATCCGCACGAAGATTATGGAACAGACGCCGGAGATGACCATCAGCAAGGTCATGTCCAGAACGATCCTAAGCTCGGCGTCCATGCTAATCAGAAAATGGGCTTGTTACTAAAGGTTTGTTGTGCTCTGTCCGATCCACCATCGGCCCCTCTGTTCGCACTAAGCCACTCGTTGCAGAGCTCCGCCCATTCGCATTCCCCGCACACCAGGCCTATGTCGTCCAACCCCCGCAAACGTTCCTCGACCATCTTCAGAAGGGGGCCAGCCGGGAAGGTTCCTTTTTCCGGCAAGCTCAGAAACAGCGCGGCCGAGCGGTCCTTCTCCAGCACCGAATCGTGGTCCTTGCACATGCCTCGTACGGCGTTGGGGCATTGCGCACATATGTCGTCGCAGCCGATCTCCAGACGCACCAGCAATTGGTCCGGGGAGCTTAGTTCGGAAACGACCTCCTCCATATTGGCCACGAAACGGTAATCGTAACCGCGGCCGCCGAAGGTGCGGGTGCACAGCAGATGATGGTGACGAAGCCTGATCTCTTTCATTTGCACCTGTAACGTATGATCCCGCGCCTATTCATCATTGCCCATCAGGGAGATTCGTCATCCTCTAGCTGGCATACAATCTGGGCCAGCTTCCCGGCGTTCTCCCTCCATAGGTGAATGGAGTCCGCCACCGGCGGAGCCTTCCCGATCGGTATGGCCTTCCCCCTGATCATGTCGATGAGACGATCGTAATAGTTCACCAGATCGTAGATCATCCAGTTCTGTCCCCTTATCGCTTTCAGGTTCCCCACGGTCATGAGCTGCTCCAGCCACACCAGCTCCTTGTCCATGTTCTTGAAGGCCACGCCCATCGCCGCGGCATGGCCTACTTCGTGACCGATGTCGTAGAAGCTCTTCATATCCAGGGCGGTCATCAGTCTCCGCAAATCCCTTCTGGACGACCGGCATATCTGTATGGCTTGGTCGAGTTCCACAGGAACCACCCTCTGCTCATTACTAGCGGGTATCGGGTAATCTACCTTTCGTTGCGCAGCAGATCAGGGGCGATTGCAGGACATCCGCGACCTGGAACGGTCCGGCCCGCTGTTCATCAGGTATCCGCCGAAACCTATGGCCCAGACCATGTTGGCGTAGGCCACCCACCTCTCCATCCCCCCCTCGCCCAGGGGTCCGAACGGTCCGTTGCTCCATACTATGGAGAACAGCACCAGGGAGACCAGGCTGATGGTCCCCAGGAACAGGGAAATGTACTTGAACGGGGAATCGGCGGTCCTTCCGGCCATGAGGGCTGTTATGGCGCCACCGCCGAAGGCCATCAGGGCGGCTATGTAGTGAGGCGTTCCCGTGTAGACTGGAAAAAGGCCCACGCCAACACCGCCCACGCCCATGAGAAAAGCGGGAACGGTGACCCATCGGGTCAGCCCCGCATGGCGAAGGAGGATGGCCGTCAAGGAGTACATGACCCCGCCCACTATCATGGCCGCGTTGAATATGGTGGCCGAGGGTTCCCTCCAGGCCAGGTCGCTGATGTCATCTTCCCCGGTATGATAGCCTGGGTAAAGAGCCTCCCCGGTGATTATTCCCATCAGTACGATGAAGGCGGCCACCATGATCAGGGCGCCGGCGGTCCTGCGGGCCCAGCAAGGGTCCTTGTCGAGCAATCCCATTGGTTCGGAGATTCTCAACCAGGTTATTAGCAGGTTGCGGTCCCACATATCGAGGCTAAGCGTGCAGGGATCAGGTGTGGCATGCCGTGATCGACCGGCAGGTCGATGGCACCTGGCATGCTCTGGTCCTTTCGTCAGCGGCTCGGTGGGGCTGGGCCACTAGTCAGGATCTTTGATGGCACATTGTCCGATCTGACTTGATTCATAACCAAAATAAGGACAGCGTACACCAGACCAGGCCGACCATTGCCGCCGCGCCGGACAAGGCATGCCCCTTTTTAAGCCAAGGGCACCGTCCGATGCGCAGGGCGGCCGCACCTATCAGAACGGTGGAGACAACAAATGCCGTGGCGACCAGCACTGGCCATGCCAGTCCGGGAGGGGTCTCCTTCACGCCGAAAAGGACCACGACGAGAGCGGCGCATGAAACCAGTCCTGCGGCAACCACTCCCAGCCACAGGTGGCCGGTCTTCCGGAACCTGGCCGGACCCAGCAGCGCCAGCAAGGCGGCGATAGATGCGGACAAGGCAACAGGCGCAAGGAAGACCAGGTACGAATAGGCCGGCTCACTCTCGGACGACGCGCCGGAGGAGATGGAGATGGTGACCATGCCTCCGTCGTCCGGCATGGTCGCCGGGTCGAAGACCCCGCCGATGGCCCACATGACCACGAGCTCACCGACCAGGGGGATCTCCTTGTCGTACAGGTCACCGGTGCAGAGCGCCCTGCTGAACTCGATGACCGTCCAGCCCTCCCGAACCGCCCCTGCCGATGCCAGAATGTCATCGGTCCCACCCTGGTCGATGTCCCGGACCACCGGGCCGAACTGACCGGCGGAATAGGCGTCAACGACAAACGCGCTCCCCGTACCGTTGACCCAGCCGACGACCAGGTCCGCGCCCTTCATCAGGAACTCAGGGTCGAACCCGAGGGACAGGTATCCGTCGGTGATGGCGCTCATGGCGAAAAAGATGGTATCGTCAATAACTTGCCATCGAAGAAGGAAGTCGCCCCCGGAGAGGTCGGTGCCATGTTCGTACTCTTCTTCGACGATCTCGCCGTCCATGACCGGGGGCGCGGAGGAGTTCGCGGATGCCGCCGAACCTAGGTCAAGGAAAGGCGAGACCAATAGGATGATCGTCACCAGCACGACCAGGGTTCTTGCACAGATCGGCCTTTTCAAACGGCACACACCTCCCGCGTACATTCTCCGTCCCCCACCATATCCTCTAGGGACGGTCAGCTAGTTGCTAGCAAGATGCCGGTTAATAAAAGCTATTTATGGCCGCGGGGCGACCCAGTCCCAATAAGAATTGGAAGACCACACCGCTAAGGACCGGTTCATCACCCGCCCAGGTCCGGCCGTTCTGTCTCAAGTCGCGGAGCATTTCCCAAGGGATGGCGGGGTTGTTCCGACCCAGTGTCTCCAGGCCGGATGCCCTCAAAGAACTCTTAGAAGGCCCAGGACTATGGCTATTATGGCCGCGATCACTGCCGCACGGGAGACCCAAAGGTGAATGGACCTCATTCGCTTCCGTTCCTTGACCTTGGACACAGCCATACCCAAGGGCACCGGTAACAGGAGAAGGACCAGGGCCGCCAGCCCAACATAGGAGTGCAGCACGCGAAGGTGTTCCCCGCCGACCATGTAGACGGCTATGGCCAGACCGATGATCACCAGGGACGCGCCGATGAACCCCAGCCTCTTGTGCCATCGGTACCATCCGTTGGCCCTCTTCCTCAGGTATATCATGGCGATGCTGGCCGTCATGATGGCGGTCCCAATGGTCATGACCAGGGCGTGGTAGGGCCAAAGCTCCAGAGCTTCAGAGGACTCGCCGCTCCCAAAATCGATCTCTCCCGAACCCCTTTGCGAATGGATAACGCTATGATCATCCTCCTGGGAAATGGACCAGATTATCTTCACTGAACCATTGGAGGGGATGGCCCGGTCGTAAGCGTCACCGGTATCCAGGGCTCTTTGGAACTCGATGATGGTCACCCCATCGGCCTCGCTGCCATTTGATGCGAGTATGTCATTGGTACCCCCTAGAGAAATGTCCGAGACATGCGGTCCGAAGGTTCCCGTGGAAAATTGGTCGTCCACCTCCACCTCCCCGGTGGAAGTGACGAAACCCACCACCATGTCCGCGTTCAGCATGGCCGCTTCAGGATCGATGCCTATGGAGACGCATCCGGTGGTCCGGGCCTCCATAGCGATGTTGATGACATCGCCATCGACGGTCCAGTGCAGAATAAAGTCACCACCCCCGAAGGAGGCCTGATGTGAGTATTCAAGGTCAGAGATGGTGCCGTCGATCACCATGGTGGGCATAGGTGCCGCCTCCAGGGGAGGGGTCGTTGCCAAGGCCACAGAGAGGATCGCCATTATCGCGACCAGAACGATAGGTAATGTCTCTGGGCGTCTTCGGCTCACCATGTAACTCTTCGAACCTCCTTCGGTCCACGCCATCCGGATCAAGACAGACGACCTCCTCGAATGCGTTTCGGTTCGTCCCCGATGCGATGTGTATTCTATTTCCTTCATTGGTTATTGATAATTTCCATCCTTTGACCACAGGGATCGTAAGAGACAGGGAGCGGTCGGTCACGGATGCCAGGCCCTTGATGCGCAGGTCCGGCTCGAAATTCGATTCGCTCGTTCAAGATGCTCGATGTGTGCTTGACGGGACAATGGCCGTTCACAAAAACAAGAACGCGGTCAGAACCCCTTCTTGGTCAGCCGTTCACGCAATTCCTGGACCAGCTCCCTCTCGAAGTAGTTGAAGTAGGCGAAGGAGACCAGGCCGGAAACGATGAACAGGGTGAGCGAGTAACCGGCCAGGCGCCAGAATATCACGTCCGCGCCGATCTCCTGCACCGCCAATCGCAAGATCAGGAACAGGGTGCCCAGGGCGACCACGGTCTGCATCATCCTGGTCCGGGCGCCTTTGTGCAGATAGAAATCCTCTCTAACTCCGTCCACCCGGCCACCGAGCGCTTCCAGGGTGGACCAGGGCAGCAGGAGCAGAGGAACCAGAATCGAGGTTATGGACACCAGTCCGAAGGTCTGGCTGAACGTCATGGTCTGCAGCAGCACCGGGTTCAGGCTGATATACACCGCCAGAAGCATTCCGAGGACCAGCTGCCAGACCATGGCCTGAACGAAGCGGTCCTTGGCCCCCTTGTCGTCCAGGGGCTGGGGTTCCAGCCGCAGGGTGGACGGATCGAGCACTCTGGGGAACGCCACCGCCCACACCTCCACCCTGGCTAAAAGTCCGTCCCGTTTGCTGTACTTGACACTTCTCACGTCGCTCAGGAAACCGGGAACGATCCAGCGCATGACCTTGACCAGGAACCACATGGCGCTGCAGGCGGCGCACAGCATTCCCAGGGCCAGGATGAAGAACGCCAACCAGAGCGCGAGGATCGCCAGCACGAATCCCAGGGGGGTGTAGAGGTCCGCTCCCTCCAGGACCAGCTCGGCGTCCCCGAGGTAGATGCTCGGCAGGAGCAGCAGGGAGAAGACCAGCGACAGCGCCAGCAGCCAGAGGAGAACTTTACTGAACCTCACTCTTCCTTTCCTGCGGACCCGGCGCAGCACCGCCACCCCGTGCAGGAAAAGGAAGGCCACCACGATACCGAAGGCGGCCGACATCCAGGCGGCCGCTCCCTCGTTCCAGGCGGCGGAGATGACCACCTGCAGAAGCCAAAGGAATGGCGCGGCCAGAATGGCCGCCCACAGGTCCAGTCGGTCTATGCGACGGAGGGACGGTCTCATGTTCGAGGGAGGATTAATCCTTCTTTGTTAATAATAAGTTCTGAGCGACGCCCGCTAGTCCTCCAACATGGACAGGTCGCCGGTGTCATGCCCGCCCTCCTTGGCCTTGAGCACCCGGCGCATGATCTTGCCAGAACGTGTTTTAGGCAGGGAGTCCACGAACTCTATCTCCCTCGGGTACGCATAATAGGCCAACCGCACGCGGACGAAGTTGGTTATGTCCTCCCTCAAACGCTCCGAGGGTTCGTTTCCTGGGCGGAGGACTATGAACGCTTTCACGATCTCCCCGCGTAGGTCGTCCGGTTTACCCACGACGGCCGACTCGGCCACCGCGGGGTGTTCGATGAGGGCCGACTCGACCTCGAACGGTCCGAGCCGTTCTCCGGACGTCTTGATGACGTCGTCCGCCCGGCCCAGGAACCAGATGTAGCCGTCATCGTCCTTGTACGCTTGGTCGCCTGAAGCGTACCAGCCGGGGACGTAGAAGTACTCGCGGTACTTTGTCACGTTACCCCATATCCCGGTCATCATGGACGGCCAGCCGGGGCGCAGGGCCAGGAACCCCTCCTTTCCCGAGGGCAGCTCCATCCCGTTCTCGTCCACGATGGCGGCGACGACGCCGGGCACCGCTTTCCCCATGGAGCCCGGCCGCACGTTCATGCACGGGAGGTTCGCTATGCACGGCGCTCCCGTCTCCGTCTGCCACCAGTTGTCGTGGATGCGGCGCTTCAGCACCTCCGTTCCCCAGCGGACGACATGCGGGTTCAGAGGCTCGCCGGCGGAGCACATGTGACGGAGCGAGGAAAGATCGAACTCCTTCACCACCTCGTCCCCGGCCTTCATGAGCATCCTCAGCGCAGTAGGGGCGGTGAACCACACGGTGACCTTGAAGCGGTCTATGAGCGAGTACCAGGAACGGGCGTCGAAGCGACCCTCGAAGGAGATTATGGTTATCCCGAGATACCACGGCCCGAATATGCCCATGGAGGTCCCGGTCACCCAGCCAGGGTCGGCGGTGCACCAGAAGACGTCCCCCTCTCGGAGATCGGAGACGTACTTGGCGCCGGACAGCTGCTGGACCATGGCCCGGTGCGGCAGCACCACGCCTTTGGGTTTTCCGGTGGAACCGGAGGTGTAATGGATGATGTACGGCTCGTCCGGCCGCATGTTCACGGTCTTGAGATCCGGCGACCCTGAGGCAAGCAGCCGGTCATAGGGAACAGTGTTCGGCGGGCAGCTCTCACCGACGCACACCACCACGGGTGCGGGCGAGGTGTCCTTGAGCACCGGGGAGATCCTCTCAAATAGATATGGAGAAGTGATGATGGCCGACGGGGAACCGTCCTGCAGGCGGTCCTTGACGGCCTCTGGTCCTAGCGCGGAGAACAAAGGGCAGGCGATGGCGCCCAGCTTGACTATGCCAATGATGGAGATGAACAGCTCGGAGCGGCGGTCCAGGTAAACGAAGACGCGGTCCCCTCTCCCGATCCCCAGCTGGCGCAGGCCGTCCGCGAACCGGCAGGATGAACGGTAGATGTCGCCGAAGGTGAGGGACTGCACCTCCCCGTTGGCGCGCACGGAGTGAATGGCCACCTTCTCCGGGTTCTGCCTGGCGTGGCGGTCCACCGCTTCCGCGGCCACGTTGTAAGGACCGCCCCGAGACCAGTCGAACTCACCGTTAAGGGATGCCCAGTTGAAAGCCTCGCATGCTTTCTGATGGTCCCTCAGGTTGCCGGTGCCGGTCGGTGGTATCTCCTCTGCCATCTGTCCGCTTCCGTGGCTTGCGGGTTAACTGTATTACCGTATAAAATCTAACAGGTCAAGCTTCGGGCGAGCAGAATGAACGGGCATTCCGCCAACGATGGGAAATGTGGCGAGGAAGAGAAATACGAAGATCGGGGATGATGGGCCATCACGAACCGTCTGGGGCATCTCCATGAATGAACAATTGGATGGTAAAGGACGCACCTCTTTTCACCCGATCTCTGTCCTCTAGCGTTTTATATATACTCAACCCGAAAGTAATAATAACATGGCGCAGGTCGCCCCCGCGTTCTCGTTCGCCCGAAAAGGCGCATCGCTGCTGATCCTTTTTCTCATGATCACCTCGACGTTCGTCCTCGTCCCGTTCACCGACGAGGCGGAGGCGAAGGCGCCCTTGCTCCGTACCGCCGAGGGATGGGCCATCGAGGTCCTGGACCGAACCGGGGCGGTCGGTTCGTTCAACAACGTCGGCGTCGGGCCGGACGGGACGGCCCATGTGATCTATTTGGACGGGACGAACATGCAACTGAAGTACGCCACGGACCTGGGGGGAAGGTGGTCCACATCGGTCATCGATGATGACGGTGATGTGGGGATGTACGCCTCCATGGTCCTGGACTCCGAAGGATCTGTCCATGCCAGCTATTATCACAGCAGCGATCCGGCCAGTCTCTTGTACATCACTAATTCTGGGGGAGCCTGGAGCAAGGCAACGGTACAGTCCGGCATGGTGTACGACACCGATATCGCCGTGGATGGCGATGGGTACTCGCACATCAGCTATTACGATGCCACCAATAAGGACCTGAAGTACGCCACCAACGCCAACGGTTCGTGGGAGACCTTCGCCCTGGACACCGAGGGGGATGTTGGAAGGGGTTCATCCATCGCCTTGGACTCCGACGGAAACGCCTACATAAGCTTCTACGACGTAACGAACTCTGATCTGAAATACGCCACCAACGCCGATGGGGCGTGGACCGTGATAACGCTCCTATCCCCCAACGACATCGGGGAGACCAGCTCCCTCGCCGTAGGTCCTGACGGCATCGTTCACCTCACCTGCTATTATGCGACCAACGATGACCTGTTGTACCTCCGCATGTCCGGCCTCACCGGGGCGAGCACGGTGATCGACTCCGGGCCTCTGGCCGGGGAGCACTCCTCAGTGGCCATAGACCCAGACGGCCAGCCGCACATAGTGTACACCGACCGGACGAACAAGGTCCTGAAGTATGCTAGCAAGCCGAACGACTGCTGGGGCAGCATTGTTGTGGACCAGGGTGGCAACTTCGGCGATTGCTCCCTGGCGTTCGATGCTGACGGAAAGGTGCACATCAGCTACAAGGAGACCGCCAATAACGATCTGAAATACGCCACCGACGACGTTTGGGCCATCGAGGCCCTCGACGCCCTAGGGCAGAACCGCGACGCCTTCGACATGGTCCTGGACGACAAGGGGTTCGTGCATCTGGCATTCGTAGATTATTTCCCTGCCGCGCTGGTGTACGCCAATAACGCAGGAGGCAGCTGGACCCGCACCATCGTCGACACCAGAGAGATGAGCGGGGCGATCCCGCAGAGCCCCGGCATAGCCCTGGACCCCGAGGGCAAGGTGCACATCGCCTATTACGATTCGAACACCTCCGACCTCAAGTACGCCACCAACCTGGCCGGGGCCTGGTCGGCCACCACGATATTCTCAACGGACAGCACTGGTGGCAACCCCTCCATAGCCGTGGACAGCAACTACAAGGTGCACCTCAGCTTCATCCGCTGGTCCGGTCAGGATCTATTGTACGCAACCAACGCCGGCGGGACCTGGGCGCAGACCGTGCTGGACACCGACGGCAACGCCGGTATACAATCCTCTCTGGCCCTTGATTCCAACGGCAAGGTGCACATCGCGTATTACGAGGTCGTGGGAGGCGATCTAAAGTACGTGACCAACGCCGGAGGAAGCTGGGTCAAGGACACGGTGGATTCGGCCGACCAGGTCGGCGACCATCTGTCCATGGTCCTCGATCGCAACAACAAAGCACATGTCAGCTATCTGGACCTGACGCACTCCGCCCTGAAGTACGCCACCAACGCCGCAGGGAGCTGGGTCAAGACCACGGTTGACGGTTCCAGTCATGTAGGCAGATACTCCTCGATAGGGATGGTAGGCAGCAACGCTATCATCAGCTACTTCGATGACACCAACTGTTCTCTGAAAGTGGCAAGGGGAGGGGTGTCCGGCTGGACCACGTCCACCCTGGACGGCGTCTACAACGTGGGAAAGTTCAGCAGGTTAGACACAGACCACGGCGGCTATGCTCATATCATCTACTACGACGAGAACAACACACGCATGAAGTACGCCACCGAGGCTCCCTGGCGCCTCCAGGTGGTCGATGGTCGGTTCGGCGTCAATCGGGGTATGTACAGTTCCTTAGTGGTGGACGGGAACGGTTCCGCGCATATTGCGTACTACGACAGCACCAACAAGGACCTCGACTACGCCACCAATGCTGGTGGTTCCTGGGCGACGTCCATCATAGACGGGACAGGCGAGGTGGGCGGCTACGCCTCCCTGGCCATGGACCAAGGCGGCAAACTGCACGTCGCGTACTTCGACGCCACCAACAAGGATCTCAAATACGCAACCAACGCCGGCGGCACGTGGTCGAAGACCACCGTGGACGGCGTGGGCGACCGCGGGGAACATTGCGCCCTGGCCTTGGACGACGACGGGTACGCGCACATAAGCTACAGCGACGCCGTGAACAAGGACCTGTGGTACGCCAACAACACCGGCGGCTCCTGGATCACCACCAGGGTCGCCTATCTCAGCGATGTCGGGTATTACACCGACATCGCGGTGGACGACGACGGGTACGCGCACATAAGCTACTATGACGCCGGTTCCAACTATGAGCTGCGGTACGCCACCAACCGCGGGGGTGACTGGAGCTCGTTGATGGTGGACACGGACGGGCAGGTCGGTCTGTACACCTCCATCGCGGTGGACTCCCATGGCAACGCGCACATTAGCTATTGGGATAACACTAACAGTGATTCCAAGTACGCCCGGATCAGTGGTTTCACGACCATCGTGGATTCGGTGGGCAACGTGGGGCAATACTCCTCCATCGCCCTCGATCCAGAGGAGAGGCCGCACATAGTCTACTATGACGGCAGCAATGGGGCGATAAGGTACGCCTGGTTCGACTCACCGTACTGGAACAAGGCCAACATCGACATCGGGAACGTGGGATGGTTCCCCTCCCTGGCCTTCGATGAGGACTGGAGGGTCCACGTGAGCTACTATGACCACGTCGATCTGGACCTGCGCTATGCCTACGAGCTGGCGGAGCCCTCGGCGCCGCTGAACGTAACGGTCGCCGAGGAAGAGGGCGAAGTGGATCTAAACTGGTCCGCGCCCAAATATGAACACGGGTTCCAGGTCACCGGATACAACCTCTACCGGGCCACGACCCCCGGCGTTTGGGCCAGGGTCGCCTCGCTCGGGAACGTGCTCACGCACACCGACCTACCGGCGATCTCCGGAACGTACTACTATGCGGTGGCGGCGGTGAACGCCGTAGGCTCCGGGGAACTGAGCGAAGAGAGGTCCGTGGCGGTCAGCGTGCAAGGGGTCCCGACCGCCCCACTGAACATCGCGGCGACCGGTTCCGACGGAGCGGTCGAACTCACTTGGAACGCTCCCACGTACGACGGGGGATCGCCGATAACCGGCTACAAGGTCTATCGCGGAACGGTTTCCGGAGGGGAGGTGGAACTGACCAGCGTAGGCAACGTCTCCACGTACACGGACACCGGCCTCACCAACGGGGAGACCTACTACTACCAGGTGAGCGCGTCCAACTCCTTGGGGGAGAGCGCCCTTTCCGCGGAGGTGCACGCCACGCCAGCCACGGTGCCTTCGGCACCCCGCAACCTCAGCTATGTGCTGGTGTTCGACGACATCGACCTGTCCTGGGAAGCCCCCGTTAACGACGGAGGCTCGGCGATAATCGGTTATTACGTTCATCGCGGCACATCCTCAGGCGACGTCACGCTGCTGGACACCATCGGTAACACGCTGACGTACACCGACCAGACCATGACGCCCGGTGTCACATACTACTTCCAGGTGTCCGCGTTCAATTCGATCGGCGAAGGCTCGCTCTCCAACGAGGTGGTGTCCAATCCCGATCTTCCTGCCGCTCCTTACCTGACGGCCGACCTCGATGACCGAACAGTGGAACTGGTCTGGGAGCCGACGCTTCTATTGGGAAGCCCTCCCATCACCGGCTACAAGGTGTACCGCGGGGTCACCTCCGGGAACCTGTCCCTGTTGGCCACATTGGGTGATGTGACCAACTACGATGATGATACCGTCACCGACGGACAGGTGTATCATTACAAGGTCTCGGCCCTGAACTCCGTGGGCGAAGGCGCTCTCTCCAACGAGGTCTCGGTCACCACCGGGTCCGTTCCCTCGGCGCCTAGGGACCTCGACGCGGTGGCCGGGAACGGAACGGTGATCTTGACCTGGCAATCCCCGTCCAGCGACGGCGGGTGGCCCATAACTGGCTACAAGGTCTATAGGGGAACATCGGCAGGATCGGAAGCGTTGCTGGCCACCCTGGGCGATGTTCTGACCTTTACTGACGACGACGTCATCAACGGCCAGACCTATCACTACCGGGTGAGCGCGGTGAACGCCTTAGGCGAAGGCCCCCTGACCGCCTCGGAGGACGTCACTCCTAACTCTGACCGCCATGATGCTGACGGGGTCGACATCACGCTGTTGATCGTCATCGCCATCCTGGCCATGGCGGCCGTGGTCGCGGTGGCCATCATTGTCCTGCGGAAAAGGAAGTGAGCCGGTCCAAACCCCTTACCCATATTTTCCACGAGGGTCAAGATCGAAAGTTACAGGGCTAGGTGGTGGGCATGTTTATTACCCCACCCGGAAGTAATTACAGCATGGTGCAGGCTGGTCCACCGTCCGCCCCCCTTAGCAAGGGCATCTCCGTGCTGATCGTTTTGTTCATGATAGTTTCGACACTGGCCCTCCTGCCGGGAACGGAGGTGGTGGAGGCCAGGGCGCCGGTGATACGCAGCGACGACGGCTGGGGGGTCGAGGTGGTGGACGGGACCGGCAGCGTGGGGAAATACAACGCCATCGCCTTGGACGGGCTGGGCTCCATTCACATCGTCTATTATGACCTCATCAACTATCATCTGAAGTACGCCACCAACCAGGGCGGGAGATGGACCACCTCGGTCATAGACGATGATGGCATGACCAACAGTGGCAGTCATTGCTCCATCGCCTTGGACTCCAACGGAAGGTTGCACGCCAGCTACCTGGTGAACGGTGAACTGCTTCATATAACGAACGCCAACGGTCACTGGGAGAGAGAAGTGGTCGATGTCTGGGGGGTGGGTTGGTACACGGACATCGCGGTGGACGGGAGCAACGGTGTCCATATCAGCTACTACGATTATTTCCACGAGCACCTGAAGTACGCCACGAACGCCGGGGGCGATTGGGTCAACGTCACGGTGGACGATGATGGAGCGGTCGGTGAATACACCTCCATAGCCCTGGACCCCGACGGAAAAGCGCACATCGCCTATTATGACAAGGACAACACCGCCCTCAAGCACGCCACCAACGCCGGTGGCGCCTGGGTCACCAGTACCGTGGACGATTCGGACTGGGTCGGCTTGTACGCCTCGTTGGCTTTCGACCCTGAAGGTGATCCGCACATAATCTACTTCGATTACACCAACTGGGACCTCAAGCACGCCAATCGTTCCGGCGGTAACTGGGAGACATCGGTTTTGGACAGCGGCACGGGGGTGGGCCAGTACGCTTCCCTGGCCATCGATTCTCGGGGGGTCTTGCATTTCACCTACACGGACACCAATAAGCAGGCTATCAAGTACGCCACACTGTTCGACGGGTTGATGACGGTCCACGAGGTCGACCACCTAAGTACCATAATCCAGACCAGCCTGGTGATAGACCACGAAGGTAACGCGCACATCTCGTACTGCGACGGAACGCGGTACGACCTGCGGTACGCCACCAATGCCCTCTGGTACAAGGAGACGGTGGACTCCGGTCTGGGGGCGGGCGAGGACTGCTCCCTGGCGTTGGATCACGAAGGGAACGCACACATAAGCTACTATGACCGCACCAACGGAGACCTGAAATACGCCACCAACGCCGAGGGCCGATGGGTCATCGATACTGTGGACTTCGATTGGAACACCGGTACGGAGACCTCCATCGCCGTGGACTCGACGGGCAAGGTGCATATCGCCTATCACAGCGAGACCACCGGCGACCTGAGGTACGCCACCAACGCCGACGGTGATTGGGCGATCACCGTCGTCTACTCTTTGGACAACGGCGGGAGCGCTCCATCCATCGTCCTGGACTCGAACGATAAGGTGCACATCAGTTTCCGCATCGATTCGAGCGACGACCTAGGGTACGCCACCAACGCCGGAGGCGATTGGGCGGTGGAGACGGCCGATCAATACGGCATCACCGGGCAGTACTCCGACATCGCCCTGGACTCGAACGATAAGGTGCACATGAGCTACTACGACGCGCAGAACATGGAGCTGAGGTACGCCACCAACAAGGACGGTTCCTGGTTCGTGCACGCCGTGGACACCGCCGGGATCACCGGCACCCACACCTCCATCCAGGTGGGGACAGGGGACAGTTTCGTGAGCATCGCCTACTACGATATCACCAGCGGCGACCTGAAATACGCTTTAGGGGTGGAGGACTTCTGGATCGCGGTCGCCATTGACACGCAGGGCGATGTGGGATGGTACGCGTCCCACGTTCTGGAAGAGGATTCCATGGGCAGCATAGCCTATTACGACGTCACAAATGGCGACCTGAAGTACATGTCGAACGCCGGCTCGCAGAACGTGAAGTCCAGGGTGGACTCGCCTGGCAATACCGGATTGCACGCCTCGCTGGCCCTGGACTCGGCGGGCATGGCTCATATCGCATACTATGACAGTTCGCAATCGGTGCTGAGGTACGCCACCAACTCCCCTTGGAGGTTCCAGACTGTCGACGACCTCAATGACGTGGGAATGTCCAGCTCCATGGCCATTGATTCCAAAGGACATGCGTACGTCTCCTATTACGACGCGACCAACAAGGACCTCAAGTACGCCACGAACGCGGAAGGATTCTGGAACGTCACGCGGTTCGATCGCAACATGCAGTCCGGGGGATACAACGACCTGGCCTTGGACTCTAACGGCAAGGTGCACATTTGTTATTATGAGGCTTCCGAAAAGGACCTCAAGTACATCACGAACGCCGGGGGTTCCTGGGCGATTCAACTTTTGGACAGCTCCGGAGACGTGGGTCTTGATTGCTCGATCGCCATCGACGTCAACGACAAGGTGCACATCAGCTATTGGGACCTCACCAACAGGAACCTCCGGTACATCAACAACACCGAAGGGCCATGGGTGTTGGCGGTGGTGGACAGTGTCGGTGATGTCGGTGCCTATTGCTCGATAGCGACGGACCCCGAGGGCAACGCACACATTTCCTATTACGACAGCACCAACTACGACCTCAAGTACGCCAACAACACCGGCGGATCCTGGTCCTCCACCACCGTGAACTCTGGAGGCACGGTCGGCATAGACACGGCCATAGCCGTGGACGAGGACGGTCACGTCCACATCTCCTACTACGATGCTGATGCGAACGATCTGCGCTATGCCACGGACTCCAGCGGGTCCTGGCTGTGGTCCATAGTGGACGGAGAGGGCAGCGTCGGTATGCGCTCCGCCATCACCGCCGGCCCCGGCGGCTCCGTGCATATCGGCTATTACGATTGGACCAACGCCGCCCTGAAGTACGCCAGAATGTCCGACCGGGTGTGGAAAACCGGGTTCGTGGACCGGGACAACTGCGGGGACACGGCGTCCATCGTCATGGACGATAACGGTAGAATGCACATGAGCTATTACGAAATGGATAGCCATGATCTCCGTTACGCAGTGGAGAGGTCAGAACCGACCGCCCCCCTGAACCTGACGGTCGCCGAGGTCAACGGAACGGTCGAGCTTAGTTGGGAGTCCCCGGCGCGCGAATACGGGTTCCAGGTGAACGCCTATCACATCTACAGGGGGACCGAACCGGGCACCGGGAACATGATCGCCATCATCGGGGATGAGCTGGAGTACACCGACACGACCGTGGGCGGGGATACCTACTACTATCGCATATCGGCCGCCAACGCGGCCGGGGCGGGAGAGGCTAGCAATGAGGCGGCGGTCACCGTGACCAACCCCAGCACCGTTCCCGGCGCCCCGCAGGACCTAGAGCTCGACGCGGACAACGGCACGGTATCCTTGACATGGAGCCCGCCTGATGATGACGGAGGGGCTTCGATCATCGGCTACAATATCTATCGGGGTACGTCCGAGAACGCCCTGGTCCTGTTCTTCGAACGGGGGAACCTGACGTACTTCATGGACGATTCGGTGATCAACGGCCAGACATATTACTACAAGGTCACGGCGGTGAACGCGGTGGGCGAAGGATCGGCTTCGGAAGTGGAGCACGCGACGCCCACGGCCGAGGGCGGAGACGACGATGATGGCGACAGCACCATGCTCTACATCATCATCGCCATTATCGCGGTAGCCGTAGTCGCCGGGGTCGCCTTCCTCGTCCTGAGGAAGAAGAGATAAGCAATTGGCCAAACCTTTTCCTTATTCCTTTCATCGAGTGCAGCGATCATGCCACGGATCGAAAGAACGATCGGGTTCTGTCCTTCGTTTGACATTCTTTTTTTACACGCCAGGTCAAGTCATTATATAATCCTCCGAAAAATGTATTCCGCATGATATTTCGCGGGGGGGCTACTGTTCTAAGCCGAAGGGCTAGCGCTCTATTGCTAGCGATCTTGATGGTCATGTCCACGGTCGTGATTGTGGTCGCGCCGGAGGGGGTGGAGGCGGCGCG
>JBFYNB010000001.1:0-80603 GCA_041304605.1 Methanomassiliicoccales archaeon | reverse complement strand
GCGTTGGCGCAAAGGCGGAGACGGGCCTGCTTGTGCACCGCCTCCTCGATCTCGTCAAGCTGGCCGGTGGTGTCGTGGAAGGCCGCATAACCCAACCTCCAGCCCGGAAGAAGGTCCACCTTGGAGAAACCGTTCACCAGGATGGTCGGCACGTCCTTGGCCAATGACGCGGGGGAATGGTGCTCCCCCTCGAAGGTCATCAGGTCGTATATCTCGTCCGAGATGAGGAAGAGCCCGTACTCCCCGGCCAGGTCGGCGATCTCCTTCAGCCTCTTCTCGCTGTAGACCGCCCCGGTGGGGTTGTTGGGGTTGATGACGGCAATGAACTTGGTGTGAGGGGTGATCTTCTTCCTCAGGTCATCGATGTCCGGCTGCCAGCCCTCCTCCTCGATGGTGCGGTAGGTTACGGCCTTGCCTCCGAAGAACTTGGGGAACTCCAAATAGGAGACGTAGCTCGGACCGGGGACCAGCGCCTCGTCGCCCGGGTCGATGGTGGCGGCACATATCATCTGCAGCGCCTCGGTCACCCCGGAGGTCACGACCATGTCCTTCAGGTCCAGGTCGATACCGTTCTTCTTCTTTTCCTTCTCGATGATGGCCCTTCTGAGCTCGGCGTTGCCCTCGGACTCCTCGTAGCCGTTGTCGCACTTCTCCACGGCGGCACAGAGGGCGTCCCTTACATGTTTCGGCGTTTCGAAGTCGAACTTGTTGGGGTCCCCGATATGCAGCTTGGTGATCTTGTGACCCTGCTTCTCCAGCTCTCTCGCAGGAAGCAGCATCTCCCGGATCGCATAGCTGATACCCATCGTGCGCGCGGTGGCTTTCATGGTATCAGCCGGGATGATGAAATTACTGCTATATTAGCCTTCGATTCTCCGACACCTTGCCGGAACGCAGTGCCAGGATTGACATTTGGACCCCGTTCCCGGCGGAACATACATTTTATAGGGGTTCCTGCTCTAGCCGAAGGCATGGCCGAGGTCCGGCTAGGGAAGATGCACCTTCGGTGGTGCGATCATTGCAGCGTACCGGTGCTGGAGGACGTCAAGTGCGCCCGCTGCGGGAACGGCACCCGCCATGTGGAAATGACCCCTCCGGGTGATGCCAGACCGGCGTTCCAGCACGATATCGACTTTGTGCGCAAGCACGTCGACAGACAGTTCGGAGAAGGCTCCGGGGAAGCGCTTCTGCCGGACGGTTCCGTTTACCTGTTCAATAAAGTACCTGCCCTGGACCGCATGGACGAGGTCATCGCGGACGGAGAGGTCGTCATCACCATGCGCTACGACCTCGGCATAGGATGGAGGGCGCTGCCCAGGGTGAAGGCCGCGGCGAGGATGGTCCGCAAGGCCAGCAAGAACCTGGTGTGGGCCGACCAGGGGGCGGTCGAGCCGATCCTTGGGAACCAGAGCCTCATGGCGCCCGGCGTCAACAAGGTCGTCGGCGATTTCCAGAAGGGCGAGGAGGTCATCGTCCTGGACCCGGAAGGGAACGCTCTTGCCACCGGTGTCGCGCGCATGTCCTCGGAGGAGATGCGCAACGCTGAGCGGGGAGCGGCGGTCAAGGTCCGCTGGGCCGAGAGGAGCCTTCCTCCGGCGGAAAGGCCGAAGGCGGACTGGAACATCGCCATGGAGGCGAACGCCAGGGTCATGGAGAGGCGCGTGCGGGACGGCGTGGAGTTCATCTTGAAGCTCGTCGAGGAGCACGCGGACATCCCGCAGGTGGTCTCCTTCTCCGGGGGAAAGGATTCCCTGGCAACATTGCTTTTGACAAGAGAGGCCGGCCTGAACCTGCCGGTCTTCTTCATCAATACCGGTCTGGAGTTCCCGGAGACGGTGGCCTACGTTCACCGACTCAAGGACGAGCTGAACCTAGATCTGGTGCTCGGGAAGGCCGAAGAGGACGCCTTCTTCGGCAACCTGGAGTTCTTCGGGCCGCCGGGAAAGGACTACCGCTGGTGCTGCAAGACCAACAAGCTCGGCCCGACCGTCAAGGCCATCGTGGAGCACTATCCGGACGGGGTGCTTTCGTTCATCGGACAGCGACGTTACGAATCCGAGCAGCGCTCGGCGAAACCGCGCGTCTGGCGCAACCCGTGGACGCCCGGACAGATCGGGGCCTCGCCCATTCAGGAGTGGACCTCTTTGCATGTCTGGCTATACACGTTCAAGAGCGGCGTCAGCTACAACCCCTGGTACGAGAACGGGCTGGACCGCATTGGCTGCTTCCTCTGCCCGGCCTCGGACATGGGCGATCTGGATGTCGCGAGATCAAGTCCCACCTACGAGAGGTGGGACGCGTTCCTGAGAGCGTACGCGGAGAGGAAGGGGCTCGGCCCGGAATGGGTGGAGCACGGCCTCTGGCGGTGGAAGAGGGTGCCGCCGTCAGTAATGGAAGAGCTGAAGCGCAACATCCCCGGCTTCGAGCTGGTGCGCAAGGAAGTGCCCAGGACCGGCGAGGGCAACCTGCGCCTGAAGATGCAGGACGGCTTCTCCCCTTGCACACTGGGGTTCAGCATCGAGGGGGCCTTCTCCCGGGACCTGGACCTGGAACAGGTGAGCAGCGTTCTGAACATGGTCGGCGAAGTTGACGTGGGAAAGGACGAGGGTTGGTGCTCGGTCGGGAACGTCACCGTCTACCGGGAAGGTTCACTGACCGCTAAAGGTGCGGACCAGGAAAAAATAAAGAAAGATGTGGAAAAGGTTCGGCGTGCGGTGGTTAAGGCCGAGGAATGCGTCGGGTGCGGAGTGTGTATCGCCAGATGCAAAGAGGGTGCACTTGTGCTGATGCAGGGGAAGGTTCGCGTTGAGGCGACTCGATGCATCCATTGCGGGGATTGCTTCGAGCCTTGCCCGGCGATCAGCTTCGGCGACGCCGCTTTTGACTTTTAGAGGTCACCGGCGACATTCAGTGGACGGTGACCGGGTCGATCGGCGCAGCCCTCGTTGACCCCCTCCGCATCAGCGTACGAAGTCTATGTCGTCGTCCCGGTTGCGCGGCCTCTGCTGCTGGTACGGCTGTTGCTGGTACTGGGGCTGTTGCTGCTGGTAGGACTGTTGGTAGCCCTGCTGGCTGCTCTGCATGTTGACAGGCGCACCGCGGCTGCTCATGATGTACTTGGACTTGGCGCCGGTGATTATGAGCAGGACCTTCACTATACCTTCCAGCTCGGGGTCGATGGAGCATCCCCATATGATGCGAGCGCGGGGGGAGACGCTGTTGGTGACTATCTCGGCCACACGCTGGGCCTCGCCAACTGTCATGTCCGGACCGCCCACGACGCGGATCAGGGCGCCCTTGGCCTCCTTCAGCTCGATCTCGCCGAGCATCGGGGACGTCAGAGCCTCGTGCACCGCGGACTTGACGCGGTCGTCCTCGTCACTGTTACCTTCGCCTATTCCGACGAAGGCCACGCCGCCCTCGTTCATGACGGTCATGATGTCGGCGTAGTCCAGGTTGACCAGGCCGGGCTTGGTGATGATCTCGGTCAGACCCTTTATGGTCTGCATGAGCACCTCGTCGGCCACCTTGAAGGCGGCGTCGACCGGCAGCTTGGGCACCAGCTCCAGAAGCTTGTCGTTCGGTATGACGATGGTGGTGTCGCAGATGAGCCTCATCTTGTTCAGACCGTCCAGGGCGTTCTCCATGCGGATGGTACCCTCGGCCTTGAAAGGCATGGTCACGACGCCGATGGTCAGCGCGCGGACCTGCTCCTTAGCGATCCTGGCCACGTAGTGAGCGGACCCGGTACCGGTTCCGCCGCCCATTCCGGCGGTGACGAAAACGATGTTGGAGCCGTTAAGGAACTCCCTGATATCGCCGTCGCTCTCGCGGGCGGCCGCCTCTCCCATCTCCGGCTTGGCTCCTGCGCCCAGGCCGCGGGTGGCGCTCCTTCCGATCAGGATCTTGCGCGGGGCCTTGACGGTCAGCAGGTGCTTGGCGTCGGTGTTGATGGCGCACAGCTGGGCCCCGTTTATGTTGGCTTCCCAGCAGCGGTTGATGGTGTTGCATCCGCCACCGCCGCAGCCGATGATCTTGATGCAGACATCAAGCTGGGCCGCGATCTTCTCAAGGTCCTCATCGATGGCGGACTTGGCGGGCGCTGGCCTCGACTCGGCCGGCTCCTGCTTTACAGGCTCGGCCTTGCCATTGTTCGTGCTCTCGTACTTAGTGTTCGCTAAAGCATTCTTAACCAAAGAACTGGTCATAAGTGCATCCCTCTGCTTACTATAACGAAAAACGCAAATTTATATTTTACTGAATTTTAAAGACCTGGACAACGGATGACGGATGTCAGACGTGAGAACCGGTGACAGGCTTACATGACCGCGGAGGACCAGGAGATGCCGGCGACGTTCGGGACACCTTCCAGATCCCGGAAGTAGGTCACGTAAAGCTCCTCGGCCACCTTGGGAAGCGCATCGTGAAGTAGCTTCAGGCAGGTGAGCCCGGCGGTGTACAGGGCGAAAAGCAACGAGGGGTCCCTTGCGGAAAGTCTGTCCTGGGCCTTGTCCCGGAGGTAAGGGAAGACCTCCTCGCTCAGGAAGGACCCGACCATGTCGATAAGTTCCGACCGGCGGTCGGTGACATTGAGATTCGTGCCTTCCGCCACCAGTTCCTTCAGCCGGGCGAACATCCAGACGTCCATGCCGCTGAGCTGTTCGAGAGGAACGTGCGGCGCTTCCGTGAGCATCTCCTTGATGGACGCACCTAGCGATCGCATCTGGTCGATTGTCTCCACCTCCCTCAGCTTCTCGTCGATGAGGTCCTGGGTGTAATCGAAGGAACGCTGCTTGTTCGCTTTGGAGGCGCTGCGCAGCGATTCCTCGATCCTCCCGCTCATCATCCCCAGTCTGGAAAGCTCCGGAGTGATCTTGAGCATGTCCGCAAGATAGTTCTTCATCGTTTCCACGGCACGATAGCGGTGCTTTAGGAGCTCGACGATCAGGGAGATGTCCTCCAGAGCCTCGTCCCGGTCACCCTCGAGCAGGGTCACCTTGACCAGCTCGGCAAGCGTGACTATGTCGTCAACGAAGATGTCCCGGCTGCGCGCCAGGTTCATGAGCAACAGGGTTTGCTCGTAATCGGTGGCGAAGGAATCGGCCCCCTCTCCCCAGATGCGGACCATCATGGTCCGTACACCCTTCCTCACCTCCTGATCGGGGTGGGAGAGGTTCTCCAGTATGGCCGCCTTGCCCTCCCTGGTCAACGATATCTCGTCCAGCAGCCTTAGTACGGACCCCCGGGCGTGCTCGTTCTTGGCCTCGGTGTAACGGAGAAGCACGGCCACCATCCCCTCGGTCTCGTCCTTGGCCACATTGAGGACCCGGGACTCCATGCGCTTCCTTTCTAAAGATAAGGGCGAAGCTAGGGATTCCAAGAGGATCGGTTCGATACGATCGGCCTCGGTCCTTCCCTTGGCGGATATGGGCAGAATGCTGCGCAACGAGACCGGAGGCATATATGTATTATGAAATAGGTCCAATAAATCCTTTTGTTATCGCTTGCCTCACCAGAAGCCTATTGGGCAAAGGTTTTATTCCCATCTGCCATATTTCTATCGGGAGATGCGGGGGTTGGAAGAGAAGGATTTCGAACTGATGCTGCAGAAGGTGTCCGCCGTCGAGGGCGTGGTCTCTGCTTATGTCTGCTCCCGTGCCGGCAATTATGTCATGGGCAACACGCCGAAGCTGGCCGATCGCAGCATGTACTCGGCCATAACCTCGCTGGCCTACGGAACCGCGGAGCAGGTGGGGCACGAGATGAACGACGACCTTCGATACGTGTCCCTGCGCTTCAAAGAGAAGAACCTGCTTGTCGTGGACCTTGGCCCGCGACATCTGCTCGGGATGCTGATAGACGGACGCGTCGATCAGGACCATGTGCTCAACAAGGTCCGTCCGATCATCGCCTGATCACATCTTCTTGAAGCCACGGCCGGACCATTGGGTTATGCACTTCATTCCGTACGAGATGGTGTCCCATTTGGGTCTGTTCTTGCCGTCAATGGTCCCGGTGCCCAGGAGGATCTCTCTTATCACGTCCTCCACATTAAAACAATCCTGGGCGCTCTCGTAGTATGCTCTCCCCACGGTGGAGGGTTCGTGCGAGTCGCTACCGGCGGTGAACGGTTTGCATAGTTCGAGAGCGAGCTTGGCGGCGGACTCGTTGTTGGAACGGGTGGAGCGGCCATTGTGAATTTCGATGGCATCGAAATCGTTGGCCATGGTGACCTTCTCCCCTAACCCTGACCACATGCGGTAGGGATGCGCGGCCACGGCGATGCCCCCCTGGTCGTGGATGAGGTCGATGGTCTCCGCCACCTCAAGCTCGCGGGGGACCTCCTCCTGGACGTTGTAGGCCAGAATATGTCCCTTGGCGGAGGATATCTCCATGCCCGGAATTATCAGTATATCGTCCCGTTCGAGGGAAATGGCGTAGCGGGACCCCACCAGGGAGTTGTGGTCCATGATCGCCACACCGGAGAGTCCTTTCTTCACGCACGCGTCCAGCACCTCCTCGATCCGGTTGTTGGAATCGCCGGAATGGCTGGAATGCACGTGCAGGTCGAACTTCATCTCACCTTCGCCCCGTTGTCCAATTCTCCGTCCACTCCTATGCTTATCTTCTTTTCGGTGTATAGAGGCAGCGCCACGTCCGCTCCTTCCTTGGGCAGGAAGAAGGCGGCCTGGGCGGCCTTAACGAGACCGGAGGTGTCCGCGCTGACCTTCTTGCCGAGGTCGGCCTCCTGGTCGTTCAGGACGGTCCCGGTCCTCAGCGTGAAGGCCTGGAACTCCGTGAAGGTGAGGACCTTGGTCCCGGAGCTCATCCCGCTGTTGACCCTGTCCCCTGGCTCGGCCGGTCCGGCGGGGGTGAGCACCTTGACCTTCTCCCCGGACTCCGCGGCCAGGACCATGCCCTGCGATTCCACGCCGCGGAGCTTTGCCGGCGCCAGGTTCGTAATGACGACCACCTTCTTGCCGGTGAGCTCCTCCTTGCTGTAGAACGCCTTGAGGCCGGCCACCAGCTGTATCGGGCGGCCGATGTTGACCTTGAGCACCATCAGCTTGTCCGCGTTGGGATGATCGCCGACGGATTCGATGAGGCCGACGCGCAGGTCCAACGCTTCGAAGCCAGAGAACACCGATTCCTCCCTCTGGATCTCCACCTTGCGGTACAGCGGTTTCGGCTCGGGAAGCGCCCGGCCGACGTTCAGGTCCTTCCCGATAAGCTCCCAGGACCCTTCGCCAAGCGCTCCATCGTTGGCCAGGTATCCCCACAGCTTCTGGGTGGTGAAAGGCAGGTAGGGGAACCCGAGCACGGCCAAGGCCTGCACGATCTTCAGGTTCAGATGGAGCACCCCGCCGCACTTGGCGCGGTCGGTCTTCAGCAGGCTCCAGGGGGCGCAGGCATCGAAGAAGCGGTTCCCGAACTGGGCCAGGTCCATTATGGCCTTGAGACCTTTCTTGAACTGGCAGGTCGAGAGGTTGGTTTCCACCTCGGCCACGGCCATGGCGATGGCCTCCTCCACCTGCTTCGCCTCGGCCTCCAGCCCGTCCGCTGACGGCGGGACCTCGCGGTAGTTCTTATGGGTGAAGCTGAGCACCCGGTGGAAGTAGTTGCCGAGCGTGGCGACCAGCTCGTTGTTGACCTTGGTCTCGAAGTCCTCCCAGGAGAAGTCAGCGTCCTTGCCCTCCGGCATGTTGGTGGCCAGATAGTACCTGAGCTGGTCCGCGTCGAACTGCTTGAGTATGCTCGGTATGTCGATGGACGGCCCCTTGCTCTTGCTGAGCTTCTCACCCTTGAACGTGAGGAACTCATTGGCCGGGACGTCGTACGGAAGATTGAGACCGCCGTAGCCCATCAGGATGGAAGGCCAGATGATGGTGTGGAACGGGATGTTGTCCTTGCCCAGGAAGTAGTAGCCCTTCACCGAGGGATCGGTCCAGAACTCCTTCCAGGCGTCCGGGTCCCCGGTGGCCTTGGCCCATTCCTTGCTTGCCGAGAGGTAGCCGATGACCGCCTCGAACCAGACGTAGATGACCTTTCCTTCCGATCCGGGAAGTGGTACCGGAACGCCCCAGGACATGTCCCTGGTGATGGGGCGGTCCTTGAGCCCGGACTCCAGCCAGTTCTGGGTGAACAGCTGGACGTTGGAACGCCAGTGCTTGCTCCCCTGAACGTAAGATAGGAGCGGCTGTTCGAAATCGGTGAGCTTGAAGAAGTAATGCCTGGTCTCTCGCATCTCCGGGCGGCTCTTGCAGGTGATGCATATCGGATCGGCTATCTCGCCCACTTCGAACGTTGTTCCGCACCTGTCGCATTGGTCGCTGCGGCTGTTCTCGTTGCCGCATTTGACGCATCTCCCTTCCACGTACCGGTCGGGCAGGAACTTGTCGCAGGTGGGGCAGAAGTACTGCAGGGTCTCCCTCTGCTCCAGGTGCCCCTTGTTAAGAAGGTTGGTGAATATCTCCTGGACCACCTGAACGTGGTTCTCGGTGTGAGTTTTTGTAAAGAGGGAGAACTCGATGCCCAGGTCCTCGATGGCCTTCTTGTTCACCTCGTGATAGCGGTCGGCCACCTGCTGCGGGGTCGAGCCCTCCTTGTCCGCGCGAACCGTGACCGGCGTTCCGTGCTGGTCGGAACCGGAGACCATGAGCACGCGGTCTCCGCGCATCTTGTGATAACGGGAGAAGATGTCGGGGGGAAGTAAAGAACCGGCCACGTGCCCCAGGTGGATCGCGCTGTTGGCGTAAGGCCAGGCCACGCCTATGAATACCTTGGATCGCTCCATCGGGCGTGGAATGGGTTCGTTCAATATAACCTTGCCGTCAGAGGAAAAATGGACAGTTTATTATAGGCCGGAAACCAAGTTTTTCGCATAACCATCGTTTGGATGGCGGAAGGTGGTCCAATGTCAGATGATCCAGAGCTGGAGATAATAACAGTGGAATGCATACGAACGCCTCCTGAGCACACTACTCCGGATAAGATCCCGGCCAAGGTGGAGGAGAGGGCCATGGACCCTTCGGTGAAGGAGGTCCTGACCAAGACCATGCTGGAAGGGGTGGAGACGGTCTGGGACCGTTTGGAGAAGCAGCAGCCCCATTGCAAGTTCTGCGAATCAGGGCTTTCCTGCCAGCGCTGCGCCATGGGCCCCTGCCGCATCATAGGAGATACCAAGAGCAGAGGGGTTTGCGGGGCCGGAGCGGACCTCATCGTGTCCAGGAACCTGCTGGACCAGATATCCACCGGAGCGGCGGCGCACTCCGACCATGGACGGGAAGTGGCGGAGACCCTTCTGCTGGCCGCGCGCGGGGAGGCCCCGATGTATGGCATCGCGGACAAGGACAAGCTCCTGGCCGTGGCCAAAGAGTACGGGATAGGCACCGACGGCCCATTGGAGAAGGTGGCCGAGCATCTGGCCTTGGCCATGCTGGAGGAGTACGGGACGATCAAGGGCCAACTTAGCATGGCCAAGCGCATGCCCAAAGGCACCATCCAAATGCTGGACGATGCGGGTCTGATGCCTCGCTCCATCGACCGGGAGATAGTGGAGGCCATGCACATGGTGCACATGGGCGTGGGCGCCGATTACAAGAACATCCTGGGCCAGGGGGTCAGGGCCTCGCTGGGGGACGGATGGGGCGGCTCGATGATAGGCACTGAGGCCAGCGACATCCTGTTCGGGACGCCGAGCATACGCAACAGCCGGGTCAACCTGGGCGTGCTCAAGCAAGACCAGGTGAACATCTCCCTGCACGGGCACAACCCGGTGCTCTCGGAGATGGTGGTCAAGGCGGCCGCCCTTCCAGAGATGAAGAAGAGGGCCGAGGAGGCCGGGGCCAAAGGAATCAACCTGGTGGGGCTATGCTGCACCGGCAACGAACTGCTGATGCGCAAGGGCGTACCGCAGGCAGGCAACCATCTGAGCCAAGAGCTGGTGATAACCACCGGAGCGTTGGAGGTCATGATCGTTGACTACCAGTGCATATTCCCGTCCCTGCCCAACACCGCGGCCTGCTACCACACCAAGGTGATAACCACCTCCCCCAAGGCCAAGATCCCCGGTGGATACTATCTCGAGGTAAACCCGGAGAACGCCTTCGAGCAGGCCAAGCGCATGGTGGCCATAGCCGTGGACAACTTCAAGAACCGGGTACCGGAGCGGGTGTTCATACCCAACAAGCCGGTGGACGCGGTGGTGGGATTCTCCGTGGAGGCCCTGCGGGCCGCCTTGGGAGGAACGCTCAAGCCCCTGCTGGACCTGATATTGGAGGGCAAGATCAGGGGCTGCGTGGGCATCGTGGGCTGCAACAACCCCAAGATCAAGCAGGACTACGGGCACATAACCCTGGCCAAGGAACTGATCCGCCGCAACATCATAGTGGTGGAGACCGGGTGCGCTGCCATCGCCTGCGCCGAGGCCGGGCTGATGAAGCCGGAGGCGGCCGACCTGGCCGGAAAGTCCCTGGGCAACGTGTGTCGTTCGCTGGGCATTCCGCCGGTGCTGCATATGGGTTCCTGCGTGGACAACACCCGCATACTGGTCCTGGCGGCCGAGCTTGCCAATCTGGCCGGCGTGCGCATAGACCAGCTGCCAGTGGCCGGCGCTGCGCCGGAATGGTACTCGCCCAAGGCCGTGTCGATCGGCGCCTACTTCGTTGGAAGCGGCATCAGCGTGGCGCTGGGGGTCATGCCCAAGATCAGCGGTTCGCCCAACGTGATCAAGATGCTCACGGAGGACCTGGACGGGGCGGTGAAGGCCAAGTTCTGGGTGGAGCCTGACCCGAAGAAGGCCGCGGCCATACTCTTCGACCACATCGAGACCAAGAGGGCGGCCCTGGGCCTATGAGCCGGAAAGCGGCGTCGGAACTGGCCAAGCAGTTGCGGCGCCGACCCGGCAACCAGGGCGGACAGCGCATCCTGGTGGCCGGGAAGGGGGGCGTGGGGAAGACCACGCTCTCCGCCGCGCTATGTCTGCTGGGGGCGGCGGACGGACGCCGGGTTCTGGCGGTCGATCAGGACGCCCAGCAGAACCTGGCGTACTCGCTGGGATACCCGCCGGAGAAGGCGGGGCTGCTTCGCCCCATCACCCAGGAGCTTGATTACGTGGAGGAGAAGGTCGGCGCCCGCCCCGGAGGGGGGTGGGGCGGTATCATCGGCCTGAACCCCGACGTGTCGGACGTGGCGGAGCGCTTCGGCGTTCGGATAAAGGAGAACCTGCACCTGCTGGTGATGGGGGGAGTGGTGCAGGCGTCGACCGGATGCCTCTGCCCCGAGAACTCGATGCTGGGAGCCTTGGTCCGTTTCCTGAACTCCAGGGAAGATGATCTCATAGTCATGGACGCCCAGGCCGGGCTGGAACCGTTCGGGCGCACCGTGGCCGAAGGTTTCGGAACAACGCTGGTGGTATCGGAGCCGACCTTCAACTCGCTGCAGGTGGCGGCGAGGATCGAGAAGCTCTCCCGGGAGCTGGGAATGCGCCGGGTGGACCTGGTGCTGAACAAGTTCCAAGGTACCTCGGACCGGGAGAAGGTCGAGCGATACATCCCGGAGGCGGTGTTCGACCACGTTCACGAGCTGCCCCTGGACCCCTCGGTCCTGGAACACGAGCCGGACGTGTCGAGCATCATGAGCTCGAAGGGAGCGTACGTGGAAGGCGTGCGAAAGCTATTCCGCACCCTGGACGGATGAGCGCCCTCCTCTCAAAGGGGCTGGCGTCCGTCCATTAATTTTTTATGCCCCCTCTCATTAGGTGGGGTCATGCGCATAGCGGTCCTGCTGCGGGACAGGTGTCAGTTCAAGAAGTGCAATCAGGAGTGCCTGAGATACTGTCCCAAAGTACGTACGGGGGTGGAGGCCATCGTCATCGGAGAGGACCACCGCCCGATCATCTCGGAGGAGCTGTGCGCCGGCTGCGGGATCTGCGTTCACAAATGCCCCTTCGAGGCGTTGAAGATCATCCAGCTGCCGGACGAGATACGTCAGGACATCGTGCACCAGTACGGTTTGAACGCCTTCCGCCTCTACGGACTGCCAGTGCCCAAGGAGGGCTTGGTCACCGGGATACTCGGCCCCAACGGTATCGGAAAGAGCACTTCGTTCCGCCTTCTCTCCGGAGAGGAGATACCGAACCTGGGCAACTACGAAAAACCGCCCAGCAAGGACGATGTGCTCGCCCACTTCGCCGGAACTGAGATGCACGACCATCTGAAACGAGTTTACGACAAGAAGGTCCGGACCTCCATCAAGCCGCAGTACGTGGACAAGCTGCCCAGCGTTTTCAAAGGTGGCGTTCGCGACCTGCTGAAGAAGGTGGAGGGGCGCATGTCCATGGACGAAGCGGTTTCGCTTCTAGACCTGGACGAGGCCATCGGCAGGCAGATGACCGAGCTCTCCGGCGGCGAGCTGCAGAGAGTGGCCATAGCCGCCACCATCATGAAGGACGCCGACATCTACTTCTTCGATGAACCCTCCTCGTACCTGGACATATACCAGAGGCTCAGGGTCGCCCGCATCATTGAGAAATTGGCCAGGGAGAAACAGGTCATCGTGATCGAGCATGACCTGGCCATATTGGATTTCCTAGCGGAGAACGTCTATCTGGTGTTCGGTTCCGAGGGCGCCTTCGGTATCTACTCGCAACCAAGGCAGGTCCGCCAGGCCATCAACGTTTATCTGGACGGCTACGCCAAGGAGGAGAACATGCGCTTCCGGGACACCCAGATCGTGTTCGAGTCCCGGCCGCCGCGCTCCAACTGGGAGCAGTTCGACCTTCTGGAGTATGGGACCATAGAGTGCCAGTACCCGTCGTTCCATCTCAAGGTGGAGCCGGGGTCCATCAAGATAGGGGAGACCGTGGGCGTCGTGGGACCTAACGCCATCGGAAAGACCACCTTCGTAAAGGTGCTGGCTGGCGTCCAGAAGCCCACCGTCGGAAAGATAGACACCAGCTTCAGGGTCAGCTACAAGCCGCAGTACATCAGCCCCGATTTTGACGGGACGGTGAGAGAGATGTTCGACGCCACGGTGAAGGACTTCTTCGAGTCAGGCTTCTTCCAGAGCGAGATCGCCCGGCCTTTGTCGTTGAAGAACCTCCTGGAGAAGAACGTCATGAACCTTTCCGGCGGGGAGCTGCAGAGAGTGGCCATCGCCTCCTGTCTCTCCCGCGAGGCTGACATCTACCTCCTTGACGAGCCTTCAGCGTACCTAGATTCCAATCAGCGCATGGAGGCCGCCAAGACGGTCCGGAGGGTCATGGAGAAGAGAGGGCGCAGCGCCCTGGTCGTCGACCACGACATATACTTCCTGGACATGGTCTCCGATTCCATCATGGTCTTCAGCGGGACCGCGGGCAAGGAAGGCCTGGGCCAGGGCCCGTTGGACATGCGCAAGGGCATGAACACCTTCCTCGCCGACGTGGACGTCACTTTCAGAAGGGACAACGACACGAACCGTCCGCGCATAAACAAGCCCGGTTCCCGTCTGGACCGGGAACAGAAGGAGAGGGGCGAGTACTACTATTCCGGCTGATCGCCCTTTTCCGGAGGGGCCCACCACACCATGCAGCCCCCCTCGCGGTCAAGCTCTCCGCACAGCTCCCCCATCTGGCGCAGCTTGTTCAAGGAACGGGACAGCTCATCAGGGCAACGGTAACCGTAAACGGAGATGAGCAGCAGCTCCATCTCCACGGTGGTGTACCTCTTTTCACCCATGGTCTTGCGCAGGGCCTTCACGATCATGCGCAGTGCCTCGCTCATGCCCGGTTATCGGTTCGACCGGCACAAAAAGCTTTGCCGATAATGTATAAATCATCGCGCAATCGTTGATGTTCCATTATGCAAGCGGTAGAGATCGCGGAAGGAATTTATTGGGTCGGGGCCCTCGATTGGAACGGTCGCAACTTTCATGGTTTCGCCACCCTGCGGGGGACCTCGTACAACGCCTACCTGATCCTCGACGAGAAGAACGTGCTCATCGACGGGGTCAAGACCCCCTTCCTGGGGGAGATGATGGCCCGCGTTCGCTCCGTCATCGATCCGAAGGAGATCGACCTAATAGTATCAAACCACGCCGAGGGCGACCACGCCAGCGGACTGCCGATGATCCAGCACCTGACCGGGGCGGAGATATTGGCCTCCAAGAAGGGGGTCGAGGCCCTGCGCGCGAACTACGGTGAGATGAAGATGAGGGAGGTCAAGGACGGCGAGGAGCTTTCGATAGGAAAGCGCACCCTGCGCTTCATCGAGACGCCGATGGTCCACTGGCCGGAATCCATGTTCACCTATGCCAAGGAAGATCAAATACTGTTCAGCATGGACGCCTTCGGACAGCATTACTGCAGCTCACAGCGCTTCGACGACCAGGTGGACCTCGGCGTGCTGATGGAGGAGGCGGCGACGTACTACGCCAACATCGTGCTCCCGTTCGGGAACCAGGTGAAGAAGGCCTACGAGAAGGTGAAGGACCTGCCGCTGAAAATGCTGGCCACCTCGCACGGGCTGATCTGGAGAACGCACATCAAGGAGATCGTGGAAGCATACGTGGGATGGGCCGAGGGTGTGGTGGAGGAGCGTGTGCTCGTAATTTACGACACCATGTGGGGTTCCACCGAGAAGATGGCCGAGGCCATAGCTGAGGGAGTAAGCTCCCAGGGCGTGCCGGTCGTGGTAATGCGGCTGACGGACACCGACCGATCGATGGTCATGCGGGAGGTGCTTCGCTCCAAGGTCATCGCGGTCGGCTCTTGCACCATGAACAACGGGATGTTCCCCACTGTCGCTGACATTACGACGTACATGAAGGGGCTGAGGCCCAAGGGTCGAAAAGGAGCGGTGTTCGGCAGCTACGGCTGGGGCGGAGGAGCCACCAAAGCCATCCGGGAGAACCTGACGGCCGGGGGCATCGAACTACCCTATCCGGACCTGGACATGAAGTTCGCGCCTATGAAGGAGGGCGTCGAGAAATGCATCGCCTACGGCGCGGACATAGCGAAAAGCATTAAGAACTGAGGGCTGCGTCTTCCGAACAGGTGTAAGAAATGACCAACGTTGACGAGGTTTACGAGTGCGAGATCTGCGGGAACAAGGTCAAGGTCGTGGAGGCCGGCAACGGCACCTTGGTGTGCTGCGGCCAGGACATGAACAAGGTCAGCGGCTGAGCCGCTCCCCCACTTATCCCTTTTTTCTGCTGGGTGCGAAACTAATTAAATGTGTTGAGTGGTTCATTCCTCCGTGCTCAGTAAGGCCGACGTGCACGTCCATACCCGTTATTCTGGCTTTGGCCAATACAAGGCCATAACCTTTCCGGAATCCATTTGCCGTCCGGAGGACGTGGTTGACGAAGCACGCAGGAAAGGAATCCGGGTGCTGTGCATCACCGATCACAATTCCATCCTAGGTGCGCTGCGCGCCCGGGAATACGCCAAACGGTTCCCGGACATCGAGGTCGTCGTGGGAGAGGAGATCACCGCCAAGGAGGGCGAGATAATCGGCCTCTTCCTCAGGGAAGGCATTCCCAAGGGGCTGCCGGTCAGGGAGACCATCGAACGGATAAGGGCGCAAGGCGGACTGGTCATCGCGCCGCACCCCTTCAGCGCCCATGTGCCCGCGCTCGGCAAGCTGGTGGACGACCTGGACATAGACGGGTTGGAAATTATGAACGGCGGGCACGTGGACGGGTACGCCAACGAGACCGCCAAGAGATACGCCGGAAACGGTAAGTGGGCGGTGCTGGCGGGAAGCGACGCTCACGCCTCGGCGCAGATAGGCTGCTGCTACACCATGTTCGAAGGGGAGACCTCAGAGGACTTCCGGAAGGCCATCCTGGAGAGAAGGACGGCCACGGAAGGCGAGGTCTCCACCCTCCAGATGGGCGTCAAATGGACCGTGCAGGTGGTGCTGAAGACCGACCTGCTGATATTCCTGTCCCTGTTCGGACCTCTGAAGATGGAATACCCTGACGACCCCCTTCTGAACAAGATCAACATCATGCGCGGGGAGAACAAGCTGCTCGCCCTCATCTCATCGTCCATCTTCCTGATGCCGCCGATACCCATCCTTACTGGGGTGACCGGAATGAAGGTCATGCAGAGGCTGAACCGGAACAACAGCTTCCCTGTGCCGGACGATCAGTGATCGTGATGATGCTCGTGGTCCGGATCCTCTAGCGACCCGAAGGCCCTCATCACCGCCTCGCTCAGGGCGGGGTGTATGCATTGACTGCGGGCCAGAGGCATGTAGGTCTGATCACCGGCGTTCATGAGGTACACGATCTGCTGGACCAGTATCGCGGCGTGCGAACCGACGATATGCGCTCCGAGTATGCGGCGGGTTCCCTGATCGACGATGACCTTGACCAGCCCCTCCTCCTCGGCCATGGCGTACCCCTTGGCGCAGTCGATGTACTCACTGTAGCCGACCAGCAGCTTGTACCCCAGCTTCTTGCATTCCTCCTGGGTGAGGCCGACGCTGCCCACCTCCGGATAACCGAACACGGCGTGCGGCACGGCGTGCTCGTCCAGCTCCACGCGCTTCCCTCCGAACATGTTGTACCACACCAGCTCGGAGTGGTAATTGGCGGTGTGGCGGAACATGGTGCGGCCTATGATGTCCCCGATGGCGAATATGCCGGGGACGTTGGTCTCCATGTACTTGTCGACCACGATGTAGTTGTCCTTGGTCATGGCGATGCCGGAGCTCTGCGGGCGCAGCCAGTCGGCGTTGCTCTGCACTCCCGTGGCCACCAGTATCGCCTCGGCCCGGACCTCGCGGACGCTGCCGTCGGAACGGTCCCGGCAGACCGCCACCTTCTCCCCGTTCTCCACGCGCACGGCCGTAACGTCGGTGTTCACCAGAACGTCCATGTACTCCCTGGACTTGCGCAGAACGATGTCGCTGATCTCCGGCTCCTCGTTCTTCAGTAGCCGGGGGTTCCTTCCGATGATGCTGGTCCGGCATCCGAAGGAGGCGAGGAACATCCCAAGCTCGCACGCTTTGTAACCGCCACCTAATATCATCATGCTCTTCGGCAGCTCGGTGATCTCGAAGAAGTCCTCGGTGGTGTAGAAGCCCGCCTCGATGAGACCGGGCAGATCGGGGACCATGGTCCTGGTGCCCACGGCTATGATGATCCTTGGCGACGTGATCTGCTCGTTCCCGGCCTGCAGGGTGTTCTTCCCGGTGAAGTACGCCGTGGTCTGGTAGAGATCGATCCCTTCGTCCTTGTTCACGCTCTCCAGTATGCCGTCCCGGTCCGGGGCGATGAGGGCCCACATCCTCTCCCGGACCAGCGCATAGTCGGTCCTCTCCACCTTGGCGTGAATGCCCATGCGCTTGGCGTCAGCGATGACCCTCACTAGTTCGGCCGGCGTGACCAGTATCTTGCTGGGGATGCATCCCCGGTTCAGACACGTCCCGCCCATGGGGCCGTTCTCCACCAGGGCGACCTTCATGCCCTTCCTCCTTGCCTTGGATACGACGTTCAACCCTGCGCCGGAACCGATGACTATCAGGTCGTACTCCTTCATGCTGAACCCCTTTCCACCTAGGGAGCTACTGATTTAAAATAATGTTCCAGAGGCGGAACGATTATCTTCCCAGAGCTGCAATCCATTACTGAGCAAGATGCCCGAGAACGAGGATTGCCAATGCAGCGGCCAGGAACTGATGATCTTCTCCTGTTCCGGAGGATGCAACGTGGGACAGATAGCTAACGCGGCATCCTACCGACTGGCGACCGGCGGCACCGGAAAGATGGCCTGTCTGGCGGCGGTGTCCGCAGGCATGCCCGGACCGGTCACCGGCGCCAAGCAGGCCAAGATGGTGCTGGCCGTGGACGGGTGCCCGGTCAAGTGCGCAGCCAAGACCCTGGAGAAGGCGGGGATAAAACCTACCCACCACGTCCTGATCACCGACCTGGGGCTGAAGAAGGTGGACGATCTCCGCCATTCCAATGAGGACGTGGAACGCGCGGTTCGCCTCTGCCTGGACGCTTTACCCAGGAACTGAAATATTTCCGAACTTTTTTCATCTTTTCTTCATTTTTGATTCCGTAAAGAATTTTTTGAGTCCAACTAAACATTCATACACTTTTCAATCGTAAACTTACTCATTTGTAGCAAATAGAAAGTATTTATTAGTTAATTATCTATTGAAGCGAAGAAATGACCGATTATATGTCGGTCTAAGAGAACAAAGAGGATGCAAATGATGAAACATGGAATCGGTTTGAAGTTCGCGCTATTCTTGGCGTTAGCCCTGTTGGCGCTTCCCCTGGTCTCCTCCCCCGTGGCGGCGGCGGACGGAGAAGTGGACAGCGGGGACACCGCTTGGCTCATGATCTCCACCGGACTTGTGTTCATAATGACGCCCGCAGTGGCCTTCTTCTACGGGGGGATGCTGCGCAAGAGCAACTTCCTGTCCATGCTGGGACAGAGCATACTGATCATAGGCGTGGTGACCATCATATGGGTGGTCTTCGGTTACTCGCTCACCTTTGGTACGGACAACGGGGGATTGATCGGAGGCGCCGAATATCTGATGCTGAACGGCGTTGACCTTGCACCTAACTCCTTGGCGCCCACCGTTCCCCACATCCTGTTCATGATGTATCAGGGGATGTTCGCCATAATCACCGTGGCACTGATCATCGGCGGAGTGGCGGAACGCATGAAGCTCAGCTCGCTGATCATATTCCTGTCCATCTGGACAGCGGTGGTGTACATCCCGGTGGCCCACTGGGTGTGGGGCGGGGGATGGATTTACGACCTGGGGGCGCTCGATTTCGCCGGCGGAACGGTGGTGCACATAACCGCCGGAGTGTCGGTGCTGGCGGCTGCCCTGGTACTGGGAAAGCGCATCAACCAGGCCAGGGGAGGCCAGGAGGTTCCGCACAACATACCCATGGTGGTGCTGGGCGGCGCGCTGCTGTGGATAGGCTGGTTCGGTTTCAACGGCGGAAGCGCCCTGGCCGCGAACGGGCTGGCGGCGAACGCATTGGTGGTAACGCACATATCGGCCGCGATGGCCGCCGCGGTGTGGGGACTCATCAGCTGGCTGGATACCGGCCGGGTCAGCGTGCTTGGCCTGATATCTGGTGGAGTGGCGGGTCTGGTGGCCATAACTCCGGCGGCGGGGTTCGTCAACCCCACCGGAGCGCTGTTCATCGGACTGGGGGCGGCGGTGGTCTGCTACGGAGGCATTCTGCTTCGGAAACGCCTGGGATTCGATGACGCCCTGGACGTCTGGGGCGTGCACGGCCTGGGCGGAACGTTCGGAGCGATCGCTACCGGACTGTTCGCCACCACCGCGGTGAACGCCGCTGGGAAGGACGGGCTGCTGTACGGCGGCGGAACCGACCTGCTGATCGCTCAGCTGATCTCGGTGGCCGTGGTCTGGGCCTTTGCGTTCGGTGTGACGTACGTGATCCTGAAGGTGCTGTCGAAGTTCATGCCCCTGCGCATGACCAAGGATGAGGAGAAGATAGGCGCGGACATCATCCAGCACGGAGAGAGCGCCTACTATCTGAGGTGAAGAAGATGAAGAAGATCGAAGCGATAATCCGCACCGAGACCCTGGACTCGGTCAAGTGCGGCCTCGAGAGGTTGGGAATGAACGCCATGACCATAACCGACGTGCTCGGCCGCGGCGAGCAGAAAGGTCTGGAGTTCACCCACCGCACCGGCAAGTACCGCGTGGACCTGCTCCCCAAGATCAAGATCGAGATCGTGGTCAGGGATGAGGACGCCAGGAAGGTGATCGATGCCATTATTGAGAAGGCCAGGACCGGAGAGATCGGAGACGGAAAGATATTCGTCTCTCCAGTGGAGGAGGTGATCAGGATCAGGACCGGCGAGAGCAGCAATGGTAAGGCCTGATCTTTTCCCAGGACCTCCCCTTTTTATCTTTTTTATTCCCTCATCCCTTTCAATGAACGCAGAAGAGGTCCTCGCTCGCCTGGATTCGATCTCCGACCGCACCCGCCTGGAGGGGATGTCCAGGTATGGAATAAAGGTCGACGACGCATTAGGCGTCAGCATGCCGGAGATGAGGGCCCTGGCCAGGGGCATTGGCAGGGACCATCACCTGGCGATGGACCTCTGGCATTCCGGCATACACGAAGCTCGGATAATGGCCAGCCTTCTGGCCGACCCCAAGCTTCTGACCGAGGAACAGATGGAGGAGATGGTGGGGGGCCTAGATTCCTGGGACATCTGCGACCAGTGCTGCTCCAATCTCTTCAGCCGTTCACCTATGGCGGTGCGGAAAGCGCTGGAATGGTCCGGAAGGGAGGAAGAGTTCCAGAAGAGGGCGGGCTTCGCCACCATGGCCGCCCTGGCCGTGCATGGGAAGAATCTTGAGGACGAGGAATTCAAGCTCCTCCTGGAGGCGGTGGTCGAGGAGAGCTCTGACGACCGCAACTATGTGCGCAAGGCGGTCAACTGGGCCCTGCGGCAGATAGGAAAGAGGGATCTACACTTGAACGCAATGGCGACCGAAGCTGCTGAAAGGATCTCGGCCAAGGGCGACCGGGCATCGAGATGGATAGCCTCGGACGCCTTGAGGGAGCTGAGCAGCGGAGCGGTCCAGGAAAGATTGAAGAGCCGGCAGGGGAGATGATGTAGCATGACAGAGATAGAATACTTGGGTCACTCGGCCTTCGCCATCCGAGACGGGGGGAAGGAGGTGCTGGTGGACCCCTTCCTGTCGGACAATCCCGTTTCCCCTCCGTCGGCATCCCTGGTAAGACCGGACCTCATCCTGGTCACACACGCCCATCATGACCACCTGGGGGACGCCCTGGAACTCTCCAAGCGCTTCGGATGCCCGGTGCTCTCCGTTTCCGAGATCAATGATCATCTTGAAGAGAGGGGAGCAGAGGTGCTGCAGGGCAACATCGGAGGCGAGATCCGTCTCCCATTCTGCAAAGTCAAGATGTTCCCAGCGGTTCACTCCTCGTCCTTCGAGGACGGCCGTTACGGAGGGGAACCTTGCTCTTTCCTGATCGAGATGGGTGGAAGTAACGTGTTCCATGCCGGGGACACCGCCCTTTTCAGCGACCTGTCCCTGGTGGCCGATGAGGCCTATATCGACGTGGCGCTGCTCCCTGTGGGCGGTATCTACACCATGGAGGTGAAGGATGCGGTCAGGGCCATGCGGCTTCTGCGAGCGCGCATCATGGTCCCTATGCATTTCGACACCTGGAAGAGCATCGCGGTGGATCGCGAGGTGCTCGAATCGGCCGCCAGTGGTCAAGAGTTCTCCCTCAAGGTGTTGGCTCCCGGAGAGCGCCTGGTCCTCTGAGGTAAAAGTTTTATCCTCACGGGACATGGAGGGGTTCGGCCATGCCACGCAGGGGTTTCGGTTGTTGCCTGGTGCTGCTCGCGGCACTGTTCCTGATATGCATCAGCCCAGCCGCCATGTCCGCCCCCGGCGACGTTTCGGTATTTCAGGTGAGCGACGAGCTCACTTTGGATGCCGGCACGAGCGTATCGTTCGAATGGGTCGCCTACAACAACGGGACGGCCCAGCTTCTCGTGATTCCCGAGCTGCTATCTGGTATCCCAGAACGCATAACCTGGACCTTGGAACCGAGCTATGCGGTGATCGAGGGCGGTAGCGGCTGCAGTTTCTACCTTAACTTGTCCGCGGGCATCGACATGTACACCGACGTGGTTCCGCTGGACATCGTTTTCAAGATAACCGATATGATCACCTACGAGTCCGAGGAGGTGGAGCACCAGATCGTCCTGAGGGCCGAATCCCTGTACGGCCATCTGGACCGGGAGAATCGGATCATGGGGGTTTGGGATAACTTCCTGCCTTCCCCGTTCGATAATCACTGGGGAGCGTTCGGGCTCAGCCTTCTGATCTGGGTGATCATAGGGCTAACGGTCATGAAGGTGGTCGGGCCGACCGTTCATCATCTTACGCGAAAGACGCAGAGCAAGTGGGATGACATCGCCATCGAGGTGCTCAGGCTTCCGCTGACCATGCTCATCATTGCCTACGGGGCAATATCCTCGCTGCAGATTTTGGAACTGCCGTCCTCCATGGTAGCCGACCTGGAGCTGATCTATAAGGTCGTCCTCACCATAATCGGCTCCATCGTCGCCTACCGCATACTGGTGAAGGTCGTGGCCTGCTACGGCAAGGAGAAGTGCGATGATGGCAAGGACGATGCCAAGGACCTGCTGGTGGACGCTGTTTCACTGGTAGGCAAGGTGGTCATTCCCGTGGCCGCCATATTCGTCATCGCCGGGCTTCTGGGAGTGAACCTGGGGAACATGATACTTGGATTAGGGTTCCTGGGATTGGTTATTGGCTACGCCACTCAGAACACCCTCAGCAACATGTTCGCCGGAATGCAGCTTTTGTTCGACCGCCCCTTCAAGACCGGGGACCGGGTGCCTTTGAGCGACGGGCACACCGCCCAGGTGCTGGATGTCGGTCTGCTCACCACGAGCTTCCTGGACCTTGACACCAATGAGGAGATAATAGTGCCCAACGCCCTCATAGAGAGCCAGATCATAATCAACATGAACGCTCCCGACCTGAGATGGAAGTCCAATGTCAAGGTGAGAGTGCCTTCCGACCAGAACCCCAGGCTCGTGGAGGAGCTCATGATGGAAGCCTCCCGACGCACCCCTCAGATCCTTCAGGGGAACCAGGCACCGGTGGTACGCGTGTCGGAGATCAAGGACGGCCGGATGCTCCTCACGATCTTCATCTGGATAGATGATGTAGCTAACCGTCACCTGGCACGGACGGAGTATCGCAGGAACCTGGTGAGCGTTTTCAAGGAGAATGACATGGAGTTCGCCGTTCCGAGATCTCAGGTCTGGCTAAAACGCGAATGAGCGTATCACACCCGCTGACCATCACGAACAACCGCAAAAAGGGGAACAGGACCTGGCCATCGCTTTGAGACGGAAAGGCCCTCTCGGCAACATCTCGATGATCTTGTAGTGATCTTCCATGACATGGCAGCACCCGGTGACCCAGATCCGAACATCAAGGCCCGTTCCGGACTACCGCACGTATTAGCTCTTGTCAGGATTGAAATGGTGATCGGGGCCGCATTCACGAGCGAGGATTGTGAAAAATAAAGCGAGCGGGGAGGGATTCGAACCCCCGACCTGCAGCTTAGGAGGCTGCTGCCATATCCAGACTAGGCCACCCGCCCGTGCGTTCCGTTGATTAGAAATAAGATATTTAAAATGTTTCCGAAGTAAGGGGTTTAAAGCTCTTCTGGAGCCTTCTCGTCGGCAGGTGCGGCGGGAGCTTCCTCGGCAGGCTTGTCCTCCTTCTTGAGGTACTCCTCCACCAGCTCCACGGTGACCGCTCCGAACACTTCGCGCAGATCGGCGACGATCTTGTACTTGGTGAGCAGCCACTTCTGGTCGTACTTGCAGACGTCCGGCAGGTACAGAACGACCTTGCCCTCGGCGACGGTGGCGCGGAAGCCCTCGGCGGTGCCGTAGTCCATCTCGCAGATGGCCATGACCTTGGCCTCGTCTCCCTCGACCTTGTCAAGGACGGTGAACTCGTACTTCAGGGTGGCGCCGGCGAAGCGGCGGTTGAAGTCCACGCGGACCATCCTGTTGGTCACGGCGACCACGGTGCCCACGCGGTTCTTCATGTTGACCTCCATGCCGATCTCCGGGCGGATCTCCTGGCGGAAGAACTCGCGCAGGGCGATGTTCTCGACCAGCTTGGGGTCCCGGGCTCCGGCGGCCTTCTCCGCGGGTATCTCCACGGTGGTCAGCTCTCCGACCTTGGCCTCGGCCAAAGCCTCGTCCAGACCGGGGAATACCCTTCCGCCTCCGACCAGCAGGGGCAGGGGCTTGTAGGTCAGGTTCTCGTTGAAGATCTCGGCCTCCTTGGCCTTGTCCGCGTTGGTCGTGTCGAAGAGCATGCCGCCCTCAGAGAGGTAGGCGTTGTATTCAACGTGGACAATGTCACCCTTGGAGACCTTTACGGTCGAAGATTCCTTGGTCATGAAATTCACCAGTAATGCTAATTAGGCGAACTGGTTGATTGATTCCCTCTTTTTATATCTTTCGGACGCCCGGAAAGCGTATGGGGAGGGGACATTCGCGCCGTCCAGGAACATGGGCTTGGAATGGGGCCGACCATGTACCGCAGTTCCATTTTCAGAGGGGCGGGGAAAAGGTGTAAAAGACCGCGAGGGCATCGCTCCGGTGCTGACGCGCTTGGCGCGCTTGGGATCCCATGAAGCTCTGCGATCACCGTCTGGTTAGGAACCGCCCCTCCTCCTGCTACCTAATGCATCTGCACAACGGTTCGAGGGATAGGTACCAGGACCACCGGGCTCTGTTCCGGGACGACCAGATACGCGGCTTGGACCTGCATATCCACCTGCATTGCGATGACGAGATGGCCGACATATGTCCGTTCAGGCAGTGGGCGCCCAAGCTGAAATGTGAACCTGCCAGGAGCTTCTGGATAGAGTGCGAGGGATGCGGCCGTAAGCATCGGGAAGAGCAGGCGCATCAGACGTGCGTGTCCTGGCACAACTTCCTGGCGCTGTACCGCTCGAAAGAGAGCAAGGCCTGGAGGCCGGAAGGAACCACCGAGGACTATCTGTCGATAGGGCCGGATTCGGAGCTGTACGTGAAGGTGCGCAACTGGTTGTGGAGACGGATCCGGAGGTACATCAAGCGCCGGGACGGCGGGCGCTGCACGGAATGCGGCATAGAGGTCAAGGGAAGGCGCGTCCCGTACGAGATCCATCACATCGTTCCAAGATCGCGGGGAGGGACCGAACACCCGGCCAACCTGCGCACTCTGTGCTCGAAGTGCCACATGAGGTACACCAAAGAGCTTCTGGAGGACAATACCGAACGAAGGCGCCGGGGCCGGGAACGAACTGGACGGGCTTGAACAAGACCGCCCGGCCAGGAGCTCCTGATCAGTTCAGATGGCGGTGAGCGAGTCCACGGTCTTCCTGTCTAGCGCCTTGGCCAGCTCGACCACCAGTTTCATGCACGCATCCAGATCGGCCGTGTCGAACAAGCCCACATGGGAATGTATATGGCGAGTGGGAACGCCGATGACGATGGTCGGCACACCGGTGAGGGAGGTGTGGATCAAACCTCCGTCGGTCCCTCCTCTTATCACGTAGGCCAGCTGGTGCGGGATCTTCTTCCTCTCGCATATCGATATGACCAGTTCCTTTAGCGGCTGGTTAGGTATCATGCTGCCGTCGTAGACGGTTATGGAAACGCCCTCGCCCATGCGCGCCGGGGCCTGCAGCGGATCTATGCCCGGGACGTCCCCGGCGATGTCCACGTCCAGCACGATGGCCACGTCAGGGTTGGTCGAGGCGGCCACGGTCCTGGCGCCGCGCAATCCGACCTCCTCCTGCACCGTGGCGGCGGCAACCAGCCGGTTGGGGTGCTTGACCTTTCTCTTCGCCAGCGTCTTCAGCAGCTCCACGGACGCGAACGCCCCCAGACGGTTGTCGAATGCCCTCCCGAACACGATGGTGCGCTTGCCGGCCGGCTTCCCGTCCTTGTAGGCCTGCTTCTCCATGGTGAAGAACTTGGAGTCGGGCGTGACGGCGTCCCCCAAGCGAACGCCCATGGCTTGCGCTTCATCCTTGTTGCTCGCCCCGACGTCGATGAACATCTTGTCCTTGGTCACCACCTTCTTGGCCTCCTCCGGTTCCATGAGGTGAGGAGGCTTGCAGGCGATAACACCGTTCAGGACGCCCTTTCGGGTGTGCACGAGCACACGCTGCCCAAGCAGGACCTGGTCGAACCATCCGCCCAGCTGGCTGAAGGCCAGATATCCCAGGGGGTTGACCCCGGTAACTATGAAGCCGCATTCATCGATGTGTCCGGCCAACAGAACGGTCGGACCGTCCTTCTGGCCCACCTTCTCGAACATGGTGTTTCCCAACTTGTCGGTGAAAACCCGATCGCAGCAGCCCTCGGCGTACTTCTTCATCAGTTTGGCCGCTTCGGCCTCGAAGCCGGATGGCCCCGGGATATCGCAAAGCTCCTGCAGGAATTTCCATGAGTCCTTGTCCATGAACGTCACCTGAACGCCGAGACCGGCGAGACCGGCGTTCATCGCAGCTCGGCGTATAAAGAAGCGTCGCCATCCTTCGGAAAAAAGGGGAAGGAAGTGGTTTTTCGAATCTATTTGCGTTCGCCCAGAGGGAGCATGGTCCGGCCGTTGGCCTCGTTGACCACCATCGCCAGAGCGGCGTATATGGCCGACGCCCCGCACACCAGCCCGATGCAACCGCCAACGATGGTTATCTCCTTGATCAAGGTGAGGTCACCGATGGCCAGGGCGAAGAACAGCACGGTGAGCGAGCCGAATATGAACTGGGTGGCCCGGTTGCTCTTGATGGTCCCCAGGAAGAAGAAAAGGGTGTATACGCCCCAGATCGCCAGGAAGTAGCCCATGGTCGCCTTGTCGGTCGGCTCCCCCAGGCCCAGCAAAGGCAAGGCCCAGATGCCCACCAGGGTCAACCAGAACAGTCCGTAGGAGGTGAACGCCGCCGTTCCGAAGGTGTTGCCCTTCTTCCACTCCATTATGCCGACGATCAACTGGGCCAGTCCGCCGTAGAATATCCCCAATGACAAGATGACGCTCCCCAGCGGTATCAGGTCGGCGTTATGCAGATTGAGCATCACGGTGGTCATGCCGAACCCCAGAAGCCCCAGCGGAGCAGGGTTGGCGGTCATGTCCATCAGAACTCTTTTTTCCGGCTTGTCGTTGAGATTGGCGTCCAAGGGCGCACCTTGCTGGCAGATGCCGCAGGCTTATTTAACGATTATTTACGATCTATTGGCCGATGGATAAAAGGCCATTCATAAAAACGGTTAAATCCAGAACACCGTTCCAGATGTTAGGCCACTATAGCTCAGCTGGTAGAGCGGCTGACTTGTAATCAGCAGGCCGGGAGTTCAAATCTCCCTAGTGGCTCCATCGTCCCCGATCGACGGGTGCATGTTTTTTATCAACCGTCCAACCAGACCGTGTCGTGCTCCTTGAAGCCGACCTTGAGCACCAGTATGCGGAAGTCGTTGCCGATGACCGGGTTGCCGTGCACGTCGCCCGGCTCGCAGATGAGGCAGTCGCCCTCGTTCATTATCACCTGCTGCCCGTTCATGACGAACGGCGCCGGCCCTACCAGACAATAGAATATCTCCCTGGTGACCTGGTGGAAGTGGAAGGCCACCTTCTCGCCGGCGGTGAACTGCACCTCCTGCAGCAGGGTGTCCTTTAATCCAATATCCTTCGCCTCCAGGACTATCCTCTTCAGGTAACCGTCCCCGGAGACCTCCTTGTAGTTGGTCCTGGGAAGATGTTTCATTTCCTGTCCCTCTCCACTGAGGCTATGCTCTCCTCGAGCAGGCGCATTCCGGTGTCCAGGTTCTTATCGTCTATGGTAAGCGGGGGTATCAGGCGTATGCTGGACTTTCCGCAGCCCAAAGCGATCACGCCGTTCTTCAGCAACGCGGACACGACCTCGTTCCTCATCTTCACGGCCGGCACCTTTGTTTTCCGGTCCTCCACGAACTCCAACGCCCGCATCATACCCAGTCCACGCACGTCGCCCACGTTCTCGAAGCGTTCCTTGATCTCATCCAGGCGCTTCTGCATTAGAACGCCCTTTCGCTCCGCCTGCTGAACCACCTTCTCTTTCTCGATCACGTCCAGGGTCGCCAGCGAACTGGCGCAGGCCACGCAGTTCCCGCCGAAGGTGTTGGAATGCGCCCCGGGGACGCCCCAGTCCAGCTCCTTTCGGAAAACGGTGGCGGCGATAGGCATACCCGATCCCAGGGATTTGGCCATGCAGGTCACGTCCGGCTCCAGGCCGAAATGCTCCGCGGCCCACATCTTTCCGGTGCGGCCCATTCCCGCCTGCACCTCATCGTCGACCGTCAGAATGCCGTGCGATCTGCATATCCGGGATATCTCAGGCAGGAACTCCTTCGGGGGGACGATGTAACCTCCCTCTCCCTGCACCGGCTCGAAGAACAGAGCGGCCACCTCGTCCGGCGGAAGCAGGGCGTCCAGATACAATTCGTCGAGTATCTTGGCGCACCAAAGCCCGCAGGATGGGTATTCCTGATGGTACGGGCAGCGATAGCAGTTGGCGAACGGGATGTGCGTAACGCCCGGAACGGTCGGGAAGTACTTGGCGCGGTGCACCCGCTTGCTGCAGTTCAGGGAGAGCGCCCCCATCGTCCTTCCGTGGAAGGCTCCGAAGAAGGCGATGAACTGCTTGCGCCCGGTGGACCATCTGGCCAGCTTCATGGCCGCCTCGATGCTCTCCGCCCCGCTGTTGCTGAGGAAGACCTTCTTCTCCCCGCGCCCGGGGGCGATCTTCGCCAATCGCTCAGCTAGACGAGATTGAACGTCGTAATAGTAATCGGTGCCGGCGAAGTGCATGACCTTGGCCGCTTGCTCCTGCACTGCCTTGACCACCGAGGGATGGCAATGCCCGATGTTGAGAACGGCGACGCCGCTCGAAAAGTCCAGGAACAGGTTCCCGTCCACGTCCCAGACCCTCTCGCCCAGGGCGCGGTCCACGACCAGCGGAGCCGATTTGGTGACCGTGGCCAGATACCTGTCGTCCAGATCCACTATGCCCCTTCCCGACGGGCCTGGAATGTCCGTCCGGACCAGGGGCACCTTCCCTTCAGAATCGCCTTTCATCAGTTCTTGATATGGCTTCACCGCATAAATGGCTTTGTGGCGCTAATGCGCCGCTTCGGTGGCCTTCTCCGCGCTCTCCAGCAGGTTCGACAGCAGAGAATACGCCTGTATCATGTCCTTCTCGTGCACGATGAATATGGTATCGGTATAGCACGATACGGTCTCCACCATGTTCACCCCCTGCTCCGAGAGGTTCGAGGCTAGGTACGAGAATACGCCGCTGGTCTCCCCGATCTTCTGGGGGCTTTTGACGGTGATCTCGACCAGGTCCTCGCGCACTTTGAGGACGTTCGTCTCTCCGACGTCGTTGATGACCTCGTTCCGCAGCTTCTCGTCGGCGATGATGGTGATGGCCTGAGCGCCCTGTATGACCTGCATGAGCGCCTTCTGGTTGATGAGCTTGGTGAACAGGCGTTCCAGACGCTGCAGCACGGTCCAATCGTTGCTGGCAGTGACGATGCATATCTTCGTCTTCACTTCCAGGCGGCTGTCCGCTAGAATTGCCAGGATATCCCCCTCGTGATCTCTTTTGGAGAGCTTCTGGGCATAGCGGCGGCAGGCGATCATGACCGCCTCCTCGTTCTTGATGCCCAGGTCCTTCATTATCAGTCTGGCCAGTGAGGAATAGTTGACCAGGTCCTTGGCCATGCAGTCCTTGACCGAGGGATGAGCGTCTATGTAAGCCCGGGTCCTCTCGGCCACGCTCTCCTTTCGAGGGGCCTCCTTCATCGCCCCCGTACTGGTTTTTGCCTATTTCAATGTTCCATATTGGACATTTTAAATATCCCCGAAGGAAGGTCCGCCGATATCTTTAGGCGTTCCAGTACACCAGCACCCGCCAGGACCTCTCATGCAGGGTGACCGAGGTCCAAATCGCTTTCTTGTGCACCGTGCCCGCATCGGTGCTAAAATCGTACTCCCCCTGTCCCGAGTAGAGCTCAGACACCTGCTCCGCTAGCTCCAGCAGCGATGGGGACTGCTGATAGAGCGGGTCCTCGAAGGTGTACTTGCCGACCTGGCTCGGATCGTCATCGTACAGTATCCGCCCGTCCACCTGCTCGACCATTATGCCCACGGAACTCTCGATGACCAGTCCCTGGAACATTATGCCCATCATTTGCTCGGTGCGGAACAGGGCGGTGACCGAGCCGACGATCCGATCGTTCCCGTCGAACACTGGATAGGCGATGACCGCGGCCTCGAAGCCCTCCACCGCGCTGAACACGTCACTGAACACGGGCTTACCGAGCTCGGTCATCTCGACGGTGGCCTGATGGTCCCCCACGTATTCGCCGATCACGTGACCATAGTTCTCGGGATATGCGTTCACGATATGGCCAGTGGAGTTCATGGCGACTGCGTTAACGATGTGGCCGCTGATCACCGTCAACTCGGCCAACACCGCGTTGGCCTCCGCGGAGCCCAGGTCCTGCCCCCGGAGGTCATCGCTGGCCTTCAGGACCCCGCTGGAGATCGACCACAGCTCATCCGCCAGTAAGGCCTGCGCCCTGATCAGGGTGGTGTGGGCGAATGCCTCCTCCTCCCCCTGCTCCATATCGTCCCTCAATGCCCCGTTGGATGCCAGGGAAAGGACCAGGGCGATCACCAGTACGAGGCATGCCGCCGATAGGAGGGCGGGGACCATGTTCGAGCGGGCCATGCATATGGAACGCCCTGCGGGGTTGATTAGGTTTTCGCGATGACGGTCAGTCCCCTCCCAGATAGGAGGCCAGGGCGGCGTTCAGCATCTGGACGGATCCCTGCGATATGATCAGCGGGGGAACCAGGCGCACGACCTTGCCGGCGCTGACGTTGACCAGGAGCTTCTTGCCCAGAGCGAACCTCTGGAACTCCTTGGCCAGGTCTCCCATCTCCACACCGTTCATGAGACCGAGGCCGCGAACGTCCGTCACCTCGGGATGTCCGGAAGCTATGCCCCTCAGCTCGGACCTCCAGCGCTCGCCCAGCTCGGCCGCCCTTTCCACCAGCTTATCCCTCTTCATGGTGCGGATAACAGCGTTGGCGGCCGCGCAGGCCAGTGGGTTCCCGCCGAACGTCGTCCCGTGGGTGCCGGGGGTGAACGTCCTCGCTATTTCCGGCGAGGTGATGATGGCGCCGATCGGGACGCCTCCGCCCAGCGCCTTGGCCAGGGAGATGACGTCAGGCACCACGCCGAAGTGCTGGAAGCCGAACCACTTGCCGGTGCGCCCCATGCCGGTCTGCACCTCGTCCACGATCATTAGCGCCCCGGCGTCGGTGCACACGTCACGCGCGGTACGGAAGTATTCCTGGCTGGCAGGCAGCACCCCGCCCTCGCCCTGTACCGGCTCAAGTATCACCGCGGCGGTGTTCCCGTTCACCTTGGACTTCAGCTCCTCGATGGAATTGTAGCCGACGAACTCCACGTTCTTGGAGAGCAACGGCTCGAACCCCTTCTGGTACTTCTCCTGGCCGGTGACCGATAGCGTGGCAGAGGTCCTTCCGTGGAAGGAATTGCGGCAGGCTATCACCTTCTCGCGGTTTGTATGCTTTACGGCCAGCTTGAGCGCCGCCTCGTTCGCCTCCGCTCCGCTGTTGCAGAAGAGGGACTTACCGAGCGGAGAGGGGACGATGGAAGCCAAGGCTTCCCCGAGGTCCGCCTGCTCCTTGATCTGATAGAGATTGGAGACGTGGATGAGCCGGGAGGCCTGTTCCGATATGGCCTTGACCAGCTCGGGATGGGCGTGGCCCAGGCAGTTGACGGCTATGCCGGCCACGTAGTCCGTATACCGGTTCCCTTCCAGGTCCCATAGATGCTCGCCCTGGCCGTGGGAGAAGCATATCGCCTCTCGTCCGTAGTTCTGGAATAGATAGTAAGAGCTCAGTTCCGCAACCTGTTTGCTGTCCATGTCTTAAACCTCACAGGGTCAACCTGGTTCCTAGATTCCTGCCGCTGAACAACTGGTCCACGATGGAGTTCGGGGTCGTTCCGCAAATTATATGCGCCGTCCTTACGCCACCCCGCAGGGCGATGAAACACGCCTCGACCTTGGGGATCATCCCGTCCTTCAGGATGCCGGAGGAGGTGAGCGGGGCAAGGTCCGATTCCCTTATCTCAGGTATCGTGGAACCCAGGTCCTCGAACACCCGCAGCACGCCGGGGACCTCGGTCACCAGCACCATGTCCGAAGCGCCTATGCCGGCCGCCAGAGCGGCCGCGGCGGTGTCGGCGTTGACGTTCATCAACATACCCGATCCGTCCGCGCAAATCGAATAGACGACCGGAACGAATCCATTGTCGCACAGGACGTTCACCAGACGGGGGTCGACCTTGACCACCTCGCCCACGTGACCGAGATCGACGGACTCCGTTCCGTTCGGACCGTCCAGCCTGACCGGGTCCATCTTCTTGGCCACCAAGGTGTCGGCCTCGCTTCCGGCCACGCCGATCGCCTTGATCCCGGCGTTGCGCAGCGACACGACGACGCGGTCGTTTATGCGCGAGAGAACGGACTTGGCTATCTGAAGGGTGATGTCATCCGTTATGCGCAGCCCGGCGACCTTCTTGACCGGCAGCCCGCACCGTTTCATCTCCTCGGTGATCTCCGGCCCGCCCCCGTGCAGGACGACAGGCGTCAGACCGCGCTCCCTGAGCTCGGCGATCTGCCGGGCGAAAAGATCGATCTGCTCCATCCCTCCGATGGAGGAGCCACCGAACTTGACCACCACCTTCCCCGCTTGACGCGGGGTGCCAGCCCCTACGTTGTGTGCCATCTGATCACGTGGTGTACATGGCGTTGATCTTGACGTAATCGTAACTGAGGTCGCAGCCCCAGGCCTCCCCGGACGAGTATCCATTGTTCAGGTCCAGGTCTATGACTATCTTCTTGTGCGAGAGAACCCGCTTGGCGGCGACCTCGACCTCGCTCCCGGCTATCAACATAGGGGCCCCGTCCTCGAAAAGAGTGACGGAATCGCCGTTGGAACGGAGCACCAATTTAACCTTCTCCAGGTTGAACTCGGCGTCCGAGTTGCCTAACGCTGCCAGAATGCGTCCGAAGTTGGGATCGGCCCCGAATATGGCGGTCTTAACGAGGGACGAGGCTATGATGGCCCTGGCGGCAGAGCGTGCCTGAACCGGGTTCTTGGCACCGTGAACCATGACCTCGATGAGCTTGGTAGCGCCCTCACCGTCTATCACTATCTTCTTGGCCAGCTGCTGGGCGACGTACCGCACGCCTTCCCAGAAGGCCGGGTCGTCGTCCGCCGGCTTGCCGCCGGCCATTCCGTTGGCCAGAAGCATAGATATGTCGTTGGTGCTCTGGTCCCCGTCCACGCTTATCACGTTGAAGCTGACGTCCATCATGTCCTGCCAGCGGCGATTGAAGTTCTTGGAGAGGTGGGCGTCGGTGACCATGAACGTCAGCGTCGTGGCGTGCAGCACCTTCATGGCCGGGGAGATCATCCCGCTGCCCTTGGTGATACCGGCTATGGTCACCATGGTCCCGTCCTTGAGGGTGACCTTGCAGGCGGCCTCCTTCTTCACGGTGTCGGTGGTCATTATGGCCCGGGCGGCCATGTCGTCTGACTCGGGTCCTTTTCCCAGCGCCTGAACGGCCATGGGGATGCCCGCGGAGATCTTCTCCATGGGCAGGAAGCGGGAGATGACCCCGGTGGAGGCCACGCCTACCAGCGTGTCGCGGATCCCCAGGGTCTGGGCGGTGAGGAACACCATCTGCTTGGAATCGTATACACCCTGCACCCCGGTTATGGCGTTGGCATTGCCGCTGTTTATCACCATGGCCTGCAGCGCCTTGGGGTCCTTCTTCATCATGACCTCGATCGGCGCGGCCCGCACCTTGTTCTGAGTGTAGGCTATGGCGCATTTTGCCGGCACCTCGGAGTAGATGACCGCCAGATCGAGCTTCTCCTTCTTTATGCCGCAATGAACCCCGGCCGCCTTGAATCCCTTCGGCGAGGTTATGCCCCCCTCAAAAACTTCCATCTTTAAACCCCCAATCCCGGGAAATCCAATCCCGTTTCCTCAGGCCATCCGAACATCGCGTTGCAGTTCTGCACCGCCTGTCCGGCCCCTCCCTTTACCAGGTTGTCGATCGCGCTCATGACCACCACGTTCCTGTCGCCAACCACTTCCAATCCCACCTCGCAATGGTTGGAGCCGATCACGGCCTGCATCCACGGCACCTCTGTCATGCGCACGAAGCGCTTCCTACGGAAGAACTCGGTGTACATGCCAAGCAGTTCCTGTTTGGTAAGGTCGTCGTTGAGCTTGAGGTACATGGTGCACAGCATCCCGCGCACCACGGGTATGAGATGAGGAGTGAAGACCACCTCGGCCAGCCTGCCCTGAATTCGGGTCAGGGTTTGAGCGATCTCCGGTGTGTGACGATGCGTTCCGACCTTGTAAGGGTTGACGCTAGCTCCGCAATTGGGATGATGACTGGCCTTGGTCGGCTCTGCGCCCGCCCCGGACGTTCCGCTCTTAGCGTCAATTATTACGCCGCCAGCCACCAGATGATTGGCGAACAGAGGTGCCAATCCGAGCGTGGAGCAGGTGGGATAGCATCCCGGATTTGCGATGAAATCGGCCTCGGCGATCTCGTCCCAGTATAGCTCGTTCAGACCGTAGACGGCCTTGCCCAGGTTATCCAGGTCGGCGTGATCGTGACCGTACCATTTCTTGTAGGACGCGGGGTCCTTGAGCCGGTAGTCGCCGCTTAGGTCGATCACCTTGGCCCCGCTGCGGGCGATCTCCGGCGCCAGCTTCATGGAGGCGCCGTGCGGGGTGGCCAGGAACACGACGTCCAATCCCTGGCCGGTGACGGACTCGTTGAACTTGAGGTCGACGTAGCCGCGCAGGAACGGGTGGGTGTCCGCCACCTGCTGTCCGGCCAACTGCCTGGAGGTTATCGCTTCCAGAGAGATCTTAGGATGACGGCTGAGCAGGCGCGCCAGCTCCCCGCCGATGTAACCGGAACCCCCGACCACAGCTGCCTTTATCATTCAGTTTCCTCGCCCAATATTGGAGTTTGCCGAATTAAGAGTTTGTTTATTAAGTATTATGCCCCAAATGGGACATTTTCATTCTGAAGAGGTCAAAAACGACCTCAATCCAGTTGTGGAGCGGAAAAGGACCTCGAAATGGTTATTAACCGCGTACCGTTCTAAATGGTCGGGCATTGTTACACTTTCCAGCCCGGGCAACCAGGAAAGGGAGGATAATTCCCATGGTCCGCCCCAAAGCAGCTGAGAAGGGTTGGAAGGCCCATCATTCTGTCTGGTTCATTCTGTTCATCGCCTGGACCATGTGCTACCTGGACCGGGCGATCACCGGCCCGGTGATCTCTTGGATGATCGCCAATGACCTGGCGCTCATCGAAGGCGTTTACGAACCGCACGCCGTCGGAGGTCTTGTCGGGTCCATGTTCTTCGCCGGTTACATGCTCACCCAGTTCCCGGCGGGGTTTCTGGGGGACCGGTACGGCAGACGTACCATGCTGGTGATAAGCACGGTCTGGGCAGGGACCGCCACCATTCTTAGCGGGATGGTCCGGGGGCTCAATGCCTTCGTCGCCGCCCGGGTGCTGACCGGCCTGGGGGAGGGAGCCTACTACTCGAACGACCGGGCATTGGTGGCCCAGGTCACCCCACCGGACAAGGTGGGGATGGGGATGGGAGTGGTCTTCGTCGGTCTGGCCGTTGGTTTGACCGCGGCCACCGTGACCGCCCCCCTGCTCATCGAAATGGCCGAAGGATTCATGGGGCAGGCAGCATGGTCCTTCCCTTTCCTTCTGTTCGGTCCGCCGACGGTCTTGGTGGGGCTGATCATGCATCGCAGGCTCCCGGCCGGAGAGGGTGGATCGTATCGATGGGCCTTTGCACGCCTTTTGGCGTACTCGCTCTTCTTTCTGGTGGCGATAATGGGGATGTTCCATCTCTCGCTATCCCTGCGCCTGGGCGTGCTCTGGCAGACGGCGTTCATACTTACGATGGCCTTGGTGTTGGTGGGCCTGATCTACCGCAGAATAGGTTCTTCCAGCGCAGCTGTCCTTCGCGACCGCTCGCTCCTGCTCATGTACATCTCGGCGATCCCCATTCTGTTCACCCTTTGGTTCTTCGGTTTCTGGGCCCTGCTGGTGGTATCCGAGTCCTCCGGCCTGGGCCTGAGCGGGGCGGCGGTGTATGCGGGGCTGTTCGGTCTGGCCAACGCGATAGGGTATCCGTTGGGAGGACTTGCCAGCGATCGGATGTCTAGCATCACGGGACGGAAGCGTTTGTATGCCCTGTTTTGCGCGACGGTCGCCGTCCTGGTCGTCCTGATGGTACCTTCCATCCGGGCCGAGGACCTGACGGCCATGGCCATCCTCCTGTTCCTGATCGGGATGGCTTTCGCGGCCATGCAGACCGTCCACATGACGCTCACCGCCGATCTGTCGCCACCCGATAAGTTGGGGCAGTCCTTCGGCATGTGGAACCTGGTGGCCGAGTTCGGAGCGCTGCTGTCCCCGGTGATATGCGGCTTGCTCAGGGACGCCACGGGAAGTTGGAATGCCGCGATATTCCTGACCTCGGCGCTCCTTCTGGCAAGCGCTGTGCTGGTCATTTCGGTCCCTAGAACTGTCCGATACTGAACACTAGAATCTGACATTGTCCCACTTCCGCCACTTTAGATTAATATGCATGGCCGCTTCATCGCCGCAGATTCACATGGCAGCTCGCGCTAAGAAGGTTCGAGACAAGGTGGTGCTGGCGTACTCCGGAGGTCTGGACACGTCCGTGGCCATTCGGTGGTTGCAGCAGAATTACGATCTGGACGTCATCGCGGTCAGCATCAACGTCGGTCAGCCTGGAGACCTCCAGGAGGCTGTCGACCGCGCGCTACAGATAGGAGCGGTGCAAGCTTACGCTTTCAACGCGACCGAGGAGTTCGTGAAGGATTACATCGGACCGTCCCTGAAGGCCAACGCCCTGTACATGGGGACCTATCCGTTGGCAACGTCCATCGCCAGGCCGCTCATAGCCAGGATAATGGTGGACATCGCCAAGAAGGAAGGCGCCAAGTTCATAGCCCATGGCTGCACCGCCAAGGGCAACGACCAGGTGCGCTTTGACGTCAGCATCGCCGCTCTGGCCCCGGAGATCAAGATCATCGCCCCCATGAGGGAATGGGTAATGACCAGGGAGGACGAGATCGAGTACGCCCGGAAGAACGACGTTCCGATCAAGGTCAAGAAGGAGTGCCCGTACAGCACCGACGAGAACATCTGGGGGCGCAGCTGCGAGTGCGGGATCCTGGAGGACGCCATGGAAGAGCCGCCGAAGGACGCCTACGAATGGACCGTCGACCCGGCGGACGCTCCCGATAAGCCGGAGTACGTGGAAATTCACTTCAAAAAGGGATTGCCGGTCGGGCTCAACAAGAGCAAGAAGATGTCCATGACCGACATCGTCAAGAAGCTCAACCAGCTGGGCGGGAAGCATGGATACGGACGCATAGATCATATCGAGGACCGCCTTGTCGGCATAAAGTCCCGCGAGATCTACGAGTCCCCGGCGGCCATGATCCTCATAAACGCGCACAAGGACCTGGAGAAGATGGTCCTGACCAAGGACGTCTTCAGCTACAAGCGCGGCATCGAGCAGCGCTTCTCCGAGCTGGCCTACGATGGGCTTTGGTTCTCCCCGTTGATGGAAGCGCTCACCGCCTTCATCGACAAGACCCAGGAGTACATCGACGGAACCGTAAGGGTAAAGCTCTACAAGGGCAGTGCCACCATAGTGGGCCGCTCCTCGCCGTACTCGCTGTACGATACGGGACTAGCTACATACGCCGAGGGGGACCAGTTCAACCACAAGTCCGCGGAGGGCTTCATCTACGTGTGGGGTCTCCCGTTGCGCAGCGTGGCGAAGGCCCAGAAGAAGTGATCTTCATGGCCGAGAAGCAGCTGTGGTCCGGTCGTTTCGCCGAGGGTCCGTCCGAGATGACCCTGTCGTTCACATCGTCCCTGTCGGTAGACACCAGGCTGGCCTGGTACGACATCGTCGGCTCGATGGCCCACGCCAGGATGCTGGGCGAGGCCGGAATAATCCAAAGGGACGAATCCGTCCTATTGGCGAACGGCCTGAAGCAGCTGCTCATCGACCTGGAGGCGGGACGACTGGACTTCTCCCCCGAGCTGGAGGACGTGCACACCAACGTGGAGCATATCCTGACCGAAAGGGTTGGAGATGCCGGAAAGCGCCTTCACACCGCCCGGAGCCGCAACGATCAGGTCGCCACGGACTTCCGCATGTTCGTGCGGGACGCCATGCTGGAGATCGTTACCCTGCTGCTGGACGTTCAGTCCGAACTTCTAGACCGGGCGGAAAAGGAGACCGGGACCATCATGCCCGGTTTCACCCACATGCAGCACGCCCAACCCGTTTCGCTGGGATTCCATATACTGGCACATGTCTTCCGCCTGCAGAGGGACGCCGAAAGGTTCCTGGACGCCTACAAGCGCCTGAACCAGTGCCCCCTGGGCGCGGGAGCCCTGGCCGGAACCGGGCATCCAGTGGACCGCGAGATGACCTCGGAATTGCTGGGCTTCGACCGTCCCACGGACAACGCCATGGACACCGTTAGCGACCGGGACTTCGCCTTGGAGTTCGCCTACGATTGCGCCCAGGCCATGGTGCACCTGAGCAGCATGGGCGAGGAGCTGGTGCTGTGGACGTCCCCGGAGTTCCGCTTCGCGGAGATGCCGGACGCCTTCGCCACCGGAAGTTCCATAATGCCGCAGAAGAAGAACCCGGACGTGGCCGAGCTGGTGCGCGGGCGGAGCTCCATAGCCATCGGCAACCTGATGCAGCTCCTCACCGTCATGAAGGGGCTGCCGCTAAGTTACAACCGGGACATGCAGGAGGACAAGGGATCGGTGTTCTCCAGCTACGAGACGCTGACCTCCTGCCTTTTCATGATGGGGCCGATGTACCGCGACCTTTCGTTCAACAGGGAACGTATGGCGAACGCCTGCGCGGACGGTTTCCTGAACGCCACGGACCTCGCGGACCATCTGGTGCAGAAGGGCATGCCCTTCCGGCAGGCGCACGAGGTGGTGGGCGCCGCCGTTCAATATTGCGTCAAGAAGGGCAAGAAGCTGGAATCGCTCACGGTTAAGGAGCTGAGGGCGTTCTCCGAGCTGTTGGATAAGGATTCTCTGAAATTCATCTCCCTGGACGCCTGCCTGCGCCGTCGCACTTCGTTGGGAGGCACAGCGCCGGAAAGGGTGGTCGAGCAGGTCGTCTCAGCTCGGGCAATAATGGAATCCCACCGCGCGGAATGCGACGGCGAGATAGCTCGTCTGGACGGAGTTTGGGAAAATCTCAGGAAGTAGTTCAGACCTCTAAGCAGGAGAGGGTGTTCCACGCCAATTCGTGTTCGAACCCGTTGCGGGTCAGCAGCTTGCTGATCTTCTCCGTCACGCGAACCACCTCACCGCTCTTGGACGAACCCTTCACGTAGAACTCCATGCGGTTGGTCGGGAAGATCAGGCGCATGCGGCCCTTGCGGTTGTAGCCTTCCGGCTTGCGGTTGGCCTCCAGGTCCATCTGGTTGATGTGGATGAACATCTGCATGATCTCCGGGTCCTCGGGGATCTGGTCCGTCTCTTCCAAGAATAACTTGAGCAACTCGGGGAAGACCTCTGCCAACTCCTGGTATTCTGTGCGGTCGTTCAGCACCAAGTGCCCACTGCTTGCTTTCATCGGATTTTTTGAACAGCGGCCCTCGATATATAATGTTTGTTGGTTGACATCTACGGCCGCTCCCTGTTATGATTATTAGGAAGGGGCACCTTACACCAATCATGGCGATCATCCTCACTATAGCAGGCTCCGATTCTGTGGGCGGGGCGGGCGTGGAGGCCGACATAAAGGCCATCTCCTCGATGGGAGCCCACGCCGTGGTCGCCCTCACCGCGGTCACGGCCCAGAACACTTCCCGATTGCGGGACATCTTCCCGTTGCCGCCGGAGCAGGTCACCGCTCAGATCACCGCGGTGGCCGAGGACGCCTGCATATCCGCGGTCAAGACCGGGATGCTTTACTCCCCGCGCACCGTGCGTGCCGTGGCCTCCCTGCTCAATGAACTGAACGCGCCTCTGGTCGTCGACCCGGTGCTCTTCGCCGGCGTGGGCGCCGCGCTGCACAAGGACGGGCTGGCGGAGTCCCTGGCCAAGGACCTGCTCCCCCTGGCCACGGTGGTGACCCCGAACCGGGAAGAGGCGGAGGTCCTCTCAGGCCGAAAGATCATTGACGAAGAATCGCTGGAGGAGGTCGGGAACGTCCTCCTGGAACTCGGGCCGAAGGCGGTTCTGCTTAAAGGCGGCCATCTGGAAGGGAACACCGCCCGTGACCTACTGTTCACCGCCGAGGGGGTGCTGGAGATGGTCTCGCCCCGCCTGGACCGCAAGGTGCACGGGGCCGGCTGCACCTTATCCTCGTTCATCGCCACCGGACTGGGGATGGGCATGGACCCTCATGAGGCGGCGCAGGAGGCCAAGCGGCGCATTTACGACTCGATAGCCATGGCCCTGCCGGTGGGCAAGGGACTTCTGGCCATCAACCCCCTGGCCACCTTGTACAAGGAAGCCATGCGGGCCAGGACGATAGAGGAGGTGCGTTCCGCGGTGGAGTTCATCGAGCGGCGCATGCCGCCCGAGCTGGTCCCAGAGGTCGGCATGAACCTCGCTTATGCGTTGCCGTATCCGCAGGGATATCGGGAGATATGTGGGGTCCAAGGTCGGCTGGTACGAGTTGGTGAAAGCATACGCCGGGCGGGCGAGGTTCGTTTCGGAGGGAGCCGGCACATAGCCCGGGTGGTGATGGCCGCTTCGTCCGCCGATCCAGAGGTCCGCTGCGGCATGAACCTGCGGTATTCGGAGGAGACCCTGGCCGAACTGGTTTCGTTCGGTCTGGACATCGGAAGCTTTGACCGGGCCGAGGAGCCGGACAGAGTGTCCTCCATGGAATGGGGTACCTCGCAAGCGATAATTGAATGCGGCCATGTGCCGGACGTGATCTTCGATCGCGGAGGAGTTGGCAAGGAACCAATGGTCAGAGTGCTCGGCCGGGACCCGGACGAGGTCCTCGGCAAGATCGACGGGCTCATGAAGCGAGGATGAGACCTTGAAGATAGCCATGTTCACCGACTCGTACCTGCCCACCCGAGACGGGGTGGTGACCTCCCTTCTGCTGACCAAGAGGGAGCTGGAAAGGATGGGGCACACCGTATACGTACTGGCGCCCGACCCGGCCGATCCGGCGCAGAGGGAGGATGGGGTCCACTACTTCCGTTCCATCGGTTTCCAGCAGTACTCCGGTTATCGCATTCCCATGTTCCCGACCGACAAGTGCCACATCCTGGCCGAACTGGATGTGGACGTCATTCACGTGCATGGGCTCATGTTCCAGGCGGTACGAGCCATGCTGGCCGGCCGAGGTCTGAAGAAGCCGGTGGTGCTGACCTTCCACACCATGGTCACCGAGGCGGCCAGGTTCTACAACTTCACCCCATTCCCGGAATGGGTGATCCAGCTGAGCATGTGGACCTACCTGCGCGTCATCCTGCACCGGGCCGAGGTGGTCATCGCGCCCACCCTGGCCATAAAGAACGAGATAAAGCGCTACGCCCCGCACATAAAGCGCTTCGAGGTCATTCCCACCGGGGTGGACCTGGACCGCTTCAACCCTCGACTGGACGGGGGCGAGGTGCGGAAGCGGTACGGACTGGAGGGGAAGAGGGTCATCCTGCACCTGGGACGGATAGCCTGGGAGAAGAACATCGAACTTGTCATTCGCGGCTTCTGCATACTGGCCAAGCAGGAACTGGATGCCCGCCTGGTGCTGGTCGGCGAAGGCCCGGCCAAGGAGCACATGATCAAGCTGACCGAGGACCTGGGAGTGTCCGATAAGGTAACATTCACCGGTTTCGTTCCAGATTCCGAGCTCCCCCAGTTCTACGCCGCCTGCGATGTGCTTACCTTAGCAAGCAAGTTCGAGACGCAAGGACTGGTGATCCTGGAGGCCATGGCCGTCGGGAAGCCGGTCAGCGGGATCCGCTACCGGGCGGTGGCCGAGCTCATCCGGGAGGGGGAGAACGGGGAGCTTTTCGAGGAGACCCCTTACAGCTGGTCGCAGGCCACCACCCGTTTGCTTAAGGACCCCCAGAAGTACCGGGAGGGAGCTCTGGCCAAGGCCCGCGAATATTCGGCTGGGCAGTGGGCCACCAGGCTGCTGGACATCTACCAGTACGCCATAGAGTCCAAGGCTGGACGGGTCAGCAACAAAGTTTTTGTAAAGCACTAGCGCTTGGGAGATGGGATGTTCTCCGTCGGCGAGGCCTTTTACACCCTGTTCTCACCTTTAGGCCTGGCCGGCTGGCTGCTCTGCACCTTCCTGCTTTTCTACATCGACGCCATCGTGTTCCCGACGCTGCCGGAGCTCTTTGTCGTCCTGTTCTTCATCGCCGGCTACGGGACCATGCCCGACTGGGCCCTGTGGTCCCTCTTCGTGCTGATCATCGCCATAGCCGAGGTGCTCGGGTTGACGACGCTATACGTGGTGGTCAAGCGGCTCAAGGTTCCGCCCAAGATATCCAGCGTGATAGACCGTTACCGCCGCTTCCTGCTGCTGCAGGATGAGCGGATGATACTGCTGAACCGCATTGCGCCGATACTCCCCTTCACCGGGGCCTTCGTGGCGCTGTCCGGTTGGTCGTACAGGAGATCGCTGTTCTACCTGGTGCTCGGAGGAACCTTGAAGTACGGACTCATCCTGGCCGCCAGCAATTACTTCCTCATCTACATGGAGAAGGGAATGGCGGCCGACGTCACCCTGGTCATGGTGATCGCCATCATCGTGCTCAGCTTCATCGCCTCAAGCTATCGCAAGCGCAAGGCGGAGAAGCAGGGCGGAAAAATGTCGACCCAATGAAAAGAAAGGTATTGGGTTGGGGTTTGGGGATCACTCGACGATGCTCACGATGGTAATGGTGAACACCAGGGACTTGCCCAGCAGCTCGGTGTTGTAGTTGCGCACCGCGGTGCCGTTCGTCTCGTCCACGTCGATGATGAAGAAGGTGTTGGTTCCGTCCGATCCCTTGATCATGTCGCTGTCGCCCTCATCCAGCTGGTGCTGGACGGTGACGAGGTTGGCATTGCTGTCGATGCTGGTGACCTTGACGTCCCAGCCCGCACTGCCTGTGCCGTAAATGCGGTAGAGCGCGTTGAGCGTGGGCACGTTCTTGACCGTCACGCGGTCGGCCTGCTCGTCGTACTCGTACACCGTGGCGTCCCATCCGTACATGGGGTCGGCAACGGTCAATCCCTGAGAGGCGTCAACCCCGTACTCGGCCTTGAACGAGCTGGCGGTGAAGGTCAGCAGCAGCGGGACGTTCTCGCTCAGGGAGAAGGTGACCAACTTGGAGGGGTCCATGTCGCCGTACGCTTCATCGGGGGTCAGGGTGACCGTCTTGGTCTCTCCGACCTTCATCCCCACAACGGCTTCGTCGAACCCGGAGATCATCCTTCCGGCGCCGACCTCGAAGCTTAGCGGCGTGTACGAGGAATTACTGCGCTTGTTGAAGGACAAGGTCTTGGGGTAGGCGGCGTCATCGTTGGCCACAGTGAGCAGGGAGGTGTCGAACACCCTTCCGTCCAGCAGCTTGCCGATGTAGTCCACCTTGATGGTCTGCCCTACGGCGACCAGGTCATCAGAGCCCTCTTCGGACTGTTCCCCCTGGTAGATCAAAATAACGACCGTGCTGGCGCTCACCATCAGGACGGCGATCAGAACGATGAGCAGGACGTTCACGGCCCCCGTGACATCCCTGGATAGCCTGAATGACCTCATAAAGATGCGAATCAGGCAAACCTTTTCTTGAATTTAAAGATTGCTTATGAGAAAGGACCGGAGAGGGGATGCTGGCCATGCCAATGCTCCGGAATCGTTTATTTATACACGTGGACCATTACCAAACAACCCTATCAGGCGATAAGATGAGGACGCTCTATATACACGCCGATTTCATGGAATTCGAGGTTAAGAAGCCCACCCCGTTGGCCGAGGCCATCACCGACCAGGAGAAGACTGGCAGGATGGAAGAGGTGCTGGTGGCCTTCATCACCGTAGAGAAGAACGACCAGGACAAGATGGAGGCGGTAGCCTCCCAGGCTTCGGCGGACATCATCGAAACGGCCAAGAAGGTCGGCGCCGAGCGCATCATGCTCTATCCCTACGCTCACCTCAGCGCGGAACTGTCGGACGCCGAGACCGGCAAGAAGATGCTCAGGGAGATGGAGCGCCTGGTCTCCGAGGACGGATGGCAGGTGCACCGGGCCCCCTTCGGATGGTACAAGGCGTTCAAGATCAGCTGCAAAGGACATCCCTTGTCGGAGCTGTCCAGGGAGATCGAGGGCGAGGAGACGGTAGCCGCCCCCAAGGGAGAGGAGAGGTTCATAGTGCTCCTCCCGGACGGCAGCGAGGTGGACCCCCTCGACTTCAAGAAGGGCACCGAGTGCTTCCAGATAATGATGGCCAAGGAGGCTCTGAAGAAGGATTGGCCCTCCACCGGCGAGGTCAAGTACACTCGCCTGTGCAAGAAGTTCGGCATCAACTGGGAATCCATGAGCGACGCGGGCCACATGTGCTTCTCGCCCAAGGGCGCCCTGATGTTCGACCTGGTCGCGGACTACTCATCCCGCATTGTCAACGACATGACCCTTCCCGTTTATACCGTGCGCGGCACGAACATGTTCAGTTTGGACGAGGGCCCGGTCGCCGAGCACGCCAAGCTGTTCGGTGACCGACTGTACGTGATCAAGGGCGAGAAGCGCGACTTCGTGATGAGGTACGCCGCCTGCCACCAGCAGTTCGCCATGATGCGACTCTGGAACATCAGTTACAAAACGTTACCGTTCGGCGCTTTCGAGGTGGCCGATTCGTATCGTCTGGAGCAGTCCGGGGAGACCATGCTCTGCTTCCGCACCAGGCGCATGAACATGCCCGACCTGCACGTGGTCTGCAAGGACATTCCGGAATCCGAGGACTGGTTCACCCGCCTGGACGCCAGGATCTACAAGGAGGCCAACGACCTCGGGCGAGACTACGAGATGCTGGTAAACTTCTCCTCCTGGGAAGCCTACCAGAACCACAAGGATATGCTCATGGACATCGTGCGCAAGCACGACAAGCCGGCCCTGTTGCACTTCTACCCCGAAGGGATCAACTACTACTGGACCGTGAACATAGAATATCACATCCTGGACGATCTTAAGCGAGCCAGGGAGATCGGCACGGTGCAGATCGACGTGGGCAACGCCCAGCGCTTCGGAATAACCTACACTGACGAGTCGGGTAAGAAGATATTCCCGGTCATTCTGCACACCGCCGTCATCGGGACGGTGGAACGGTACCTGTACATGCTCTTCGACACCGCGGTGCAGATGGAGACCCAGGGCAAGCTGGGTACGCTGCCGACCTGGGTTCTTCCAGAGCAGGTGCGCTTCATGAACGTCTCCGAGCCCCACCTGGAAAAGGCCAGGGAGCTGGCGGACAGGGTTCGCAAGGCCCAGATCCGCGTGGGACTGGACGACCGCTCCGAGACGGTCGGGAAGAAGGTCAGAGAGGCCAAGCAGGACTGGGTCGGCTACGCCATTGTCATCGGTGACAAGGAGATTACCTCCGAGGTTCTTACGGTCTACGACCGCTCTCAGAACAAGAACGTGGAGATGACCGTGGACCAGCTCATCGAGCGGGTGCGCGGCGAGATCGGCGACATGCCCTTCCGCCCCATGTACCTGCCGAGCGAGCTCAGCCGGCGCGTGGACATGTGAGGTCGTGAGTTGCGGATCGTCGAGGTAAACGCTTTCCACTACCCTTTTATCGGCGGCATAGAGAACCGCCTGCATAACATCTGCCGGAGGCTGGGCAGGGAGCATGAGGTCTTCGTGCTCACCAGCCGTCTCCCGCGAACGGAAGAGCGGGAGGAGATGGACAACTACACCGTCATCCGCCTTCCTTCCCGTTACCTCAACATCTACAATCCCCCTTATGTTCGCATATCCAAGGTCCGACAGGCCCTAGACGAACTGAGGCCGGACGTGGTGGACCTGCACTATCGCTGGGCCGGCTCGCTGATCAATGGCGTCCTTGGTCACCAAGGTCCGAAGGTCTACACCTGCCACAACACCCTGGGAGAGGGCGTCGGGCTCACGCATTACGCCAGCGAGCTGAACGACCGCATGTTCCTGCGGCACCTGCACCAGTTCGATAAGGTGGTGTGCGTATCCGATTACATGAGGAATGATGTGGCCGCCCGCGGGTTCTCCGAGGACCGTTTGCTGACGATCTACAACGGGGTCGATATTCCGGAAGCGCCCTGCCAGGACGGCGATTACATCCTGTCCCTGGGAAGGCTGGTCCGGCTGAAGGGGTTGGACGCCCTGATAAGAGCTATGCAGCACACCAAATGTCAGCTGCGCATATGCGGCGAGGGACCGGAACGAAGGAACCTGGAGAGGCTGGCGCAGCATCTTGGACTTACCGACCGCATAGACTTCATGGGCTGGATCAGCGAGGAGGAGAAGCACCGCATGCTGTGCGAGTGCCGCATGTTCGCCATCCCCTCCGTTCACGAAGCGTACGGCATGGTTGCGGCCGAAGCTATGTCCTACGGGAAGCCGGTCATAGCCTCGAACACCGGCGGTCTGCCGGAGGTGGTCGGGAACGCCGGGATCCTTATACCCCCGCAGGACGAGAAGGCCCTGGCGGACGCGATCAACGCCCTGGACAGCGACGAGGAGAGGCGCGGGCAGCTGGGCAACGCGGCGAAGCAAAGGATGAAGGCCTTCAGCTGGGACGAGATGGCCAGGCGCACCGGCGATCTGTACGATGAACTGGTTAGCGTCAGGTGATGACGCTCTCCGTGAACAGCACGGTGTAGGTGCTCACGGGATCAATTCGTACCGCGAAATTGCTGAACTCCACGTCCAGCACGTGTCCTCCGTAAGACAGGTCCTCGCTCAGGAAGTGCATGTGGAAGCCGGGGACGTTGATGTCTCCCAGCCCTTCTGAGATGTAGTAACCGATCATTGTTCCACGCACGTTCTCCAGGCGCATGGTGGTCTGGTTGGCCACGACATCCACCAGGGGCGGGTATGGCTCCTGCTGCCCCGGAACGCTCCGGATGATGATCGAATCGAACTCCGTCTCGATCATGACGGCGTACACTATCTTCTCCTTTAGGATGTCATCCAGCATGTCCTTGAAGGTTGTGTAGTTCAGTTCTTCGGTCAGGATTTGAGATTCCATCTCATCGAAATAGGTCAGCATGGCGAATGGTATCATGGTCCCGGAGGGGACCTCCACCGGGACCAGGTCCGTACCGGCCCGGTAGGCTACGCCATCCAGCACCATCATCTCCCCGTCTATCCCTTCCACCGTGCCGATGCCGAAGTCCCCGTGCTCCAGCAGCTTGTCTATGGATATCATGCCCTGGTACCCTCCCTCGCTCAGGCGACCGTACGTCGAGACCTGATAGTAAGAGTCCCTATCCGCATCCGCCGAGGCCTCCCCCGGCGCCAGCCAGTACCCCACCATGCCGCTGGACATCACCAGAATGGCCACGCCCAACGCGTAGGCCCAACTCCCCGTCTTGGCCATGGCAAAGCAATATTTTTCAAAATATATAAAATAAGGGAAACGGTTTGAGAGGTATGACGCTCACTTCAGCGCTTGGATAGCCGCAACGACCGCGTCGCCCATCTGCTTCGTGGTGGCCTTGCCGCCTAGGTCCTGGGTGTAGACACCTTTGTCAAAGGCCCCGCGGACCCCCTTGAAGATCACGTCGCCGAGGTCCCTGCGGCCCAGGTTGTCCATCATCATCTTGGCCGCCAGTATCGTCGCCACCGGGTTGATGCGGTCCATGCCCTTGTACTTGGGAGCGGAGCCGTGCACCGGTTCGAACATGGATATGCCATGGGGGTTGATGTTGCCGCCCGGAGCCAGTCCTAGACCGCCGGTCACCTCGGCCAGCAGATCGGTTATGATGTCCCCGAACATGTTCGGCACGGCGATCAGGCGGAACTTGTCCGGGTTCTTGACCAGGGCCATGGTCATGGCGTCGACGTACATGTAGCCGTGCTCCTTGCCCGCCCGCTTGCACTTCTCGTCCCAGACCTCCCTCCACAGGGAGTATATGTTGCTGCAGACGTTGGCCTTGTCCACCACGGTGATGTAGTTCTCCCCGATGAGGTTCGAGAAATCGATGACGTGGTCCGCGAAACGTTCGATGTTCTTGCGGGACATCATGCCGATCTCGAAGGCGTAGTCGTCGGCAGCGTCAGCGTTCGCTTCCAGCCTGACCTTCATATCATACAGGTGGCGCTTGACCCTCATGTCGATGGACCCCTTCCCACCGGTCACCCGTCCACCGGCACCGATGTAATAGTCCTCGGTGTTCTCCCTGAACACGTCGATGTTGAAATCAACGTCCCTCTTCAGGCGGCCGAAAGGTTTCCACAGGGGCGCCGGCCGGTGGTTGATGTACTGGTCGAAGCTGAATCGGAGCGCGAGAAGTATCCCCTTCTCCAGGACGCCCGGCTTCACCCGGTCGTCGCCGATCGCTCCCAGGAATATGCTGTCGAACTTGCGCAGCTGGTCGATATCGTCATCGGTCACCAGCTTCCCGGTGCTCAGGTAACGTTCCGAATTGATGCCGAACTCCTGGAAGTCGAACTTGACCGAGTAGTTCTCGGAAAGGGCGTTCAGAACCTTCAGGCCCTCGGCCACGACCTCCGGGCCGATGCCGTCCCCTGGCAGTACCGCTATCTTGTGCATCTCTTCTCCTCCTTGATCTTGGCCATGAGGCCGCCCTTGTCCATGAGCTCCTGGACGAACTTCGGGAAGGGGGCGAACTTCCACTCCTTCCCCTTGGTCTGGTTGATTATGATACCTTTTGAGAGATCGACGGAAAGCACGTCGCCATCGTCGGCCTCCACGCGGCACTCGACGGGCAGGAGCCCGGTGTTGATGCAGTTGCGATAGAATATCCTGGCGTAACTTTCCGCCACCACGCAGGATATGCCCATCTGCAGCAGCGCCCGGGGCGCGTGCTCCCGGCTCGATCCGCAGCCGAAGTTGCGTCCGGCCACGATGATATCGCCCTTGCTGACCAGCTTGACCATCTCCGGCCGGACCTTCTCGAAGGCGAAGGTGCCGAGCTTGTCGTTGTTGTCGCTGGTGAGCCGTTCAGCAGGAATTATCTGGTCGGTGTCCACGTGGTCGCCGAACTTCCAAACTTTACCATTTACGTCCTTCATTGCACCGCCTCCAGGTCCCTGGGGTCGGTTATGCGTCCGGTGACGGCGGATGCGGCCACCACGGCCGGCCCGGCCAGGTACACCTCGGAATCCCGGTGTCCCATGCGGCCGATGAAGTTGCGATTGGTGCTGCTGACGCATCTCTCGCCCGGGGCGAGTATACCCATGTGTCCGCCTAGGCATGCTCCGCACGTCGGCCCGGAAACGAACGCCCCGGCCTTGGAGAATACCGTAAGAAGTCCTTCGTCCATGGCCTGCTCGAACACCTTGACGGAAGCGGGTACGACCACCATGCGCACGTCCTTGTGCACCTTCCGTCCACGCATTATCTCCGCCCCCAGGCGAAGGTCCTCGATGCGGCCGTTGGTGCACGAGCCTAGGTAAGCCTGATCGATCTGGACCTTGACGTCCCTCGCCGCCTTCCCGTTGGACGGGAGGTGCGGCAGGGCCACCATGCTCTCTAACGACGACAGATCGTATTCCAGGGTACTTTCGTACGATGCGCCGTCATCGGGAAGGGTGGCATTGAACCCGTCCTTCCGAACGGTCTTCATGTAAGCCACCGTGGCCGCGTCGCAGGGAAATATCCCTGCCTTTCCGCCGGCCTCGATGGCCATGTTGGATACCGACAGACGGTCGGAGACGGTCAATGACGAAACTCCAGTACCCCCGAACTCCAGGGTCTTGTACGTGGCCCCGTCGACCCCTATGTCGCTTATGAGCTTGAGCACCAGGTCCTTCCCGCCCACGTACTTGGACGGCCGTCCCTTGAGCAGGACCCTTATGGAACCTGGAACCTTGAACCACAGCTGGCCGGTGGCGAACACCGCCGCCGCCTCGGAACTTCCGACGCCGGTGGCGAAGGCGTTCACTCCTCCGTAGGTGCAGGTGTGGGAGTCCGCTCCGACGACCAGCGCCCCGGGGTAGGCGAAGCCGTTGTCCAGCATTACCTGGTGGCAGACGCCTCCGCGCCCGACCTCGAAGTAGTTCTTGATGCCCCAGCGCTTGGCGAAGTCGCGCATCTCCTTGGCCTGCTTGGCCGACGCGACGTCCTTGTTGGGCACGAAGTGGTCCGGGATGAGCACGATCTTGTCGCGCACCGGCTCGCATTCCAGGGCCTCGAACTCCTGGAAGGCCAATGGTCCCGTCACATCGTTCACCATGACATAGTCTACGTCCGCTTCGACGATGTCCCCTGCCCTGGCATCCGTCCGGGACTTCAATGACAGTATCTTTTCCGAGATGGTCTTGGGGTCCGTTCTCATCAGTTCACCTTATGATCTTTGCCTGCCCAGCAGGCGGTCGATGGCGGCCATGGCGGCGTTCACGCTGGTGAGCACTATGTCCGAGCCGATGCTCTTGCCCACCGACATCACCTTTTGGTCGCCGTTCATCCTCAGCTTCACGGTCACCTCGCACAGGGCGTCGCTCCCACCAGTTATAGCGTTCAGGCGGTACTCGACCAGCGAGATGTTCTCGCTCACTGCCGTACGTATCGCGTTCAGCGCCGCGTCCACCGGTCCGATGCCTACGTCCGACGAGCGCACCGTCTTCCCGTCCACCTCGATGACCACGGTCGACGTGGGAGTGATGTTCATGCCGGTGAACACCGTGAACTCCTTTAGCTTTACGTGCTGGTGCTCCTGGCCCTCCTGGCCCTGTATGTGCATCGCCAGAGCCACCAGCTCGGCGTCGTCCACCTCCTTGCCGCTCTCGGCCAGGGTCTTGATCTTGCCGACCACGGTCGATAGCATCTCCTCCGGCAGGAGGATCCCGTACTCGCTCAGCTTTTCCTTGACCGAATGAGCGCCGGTGTGCTTGCCCATGACTATGTTGCGCTGCATGCCTACCAGCTCGGGGGAGAAGGCCTCGTAGGTCGAGGGGTCCTTCAGCACGCCATGAACGTGTATCCCGGACTCGTGGGCGAAGGCGTTGTTGCCGACAATGGCCTTGGTGTCCGGAACGGGTACGCCGGTCATCCTGGCCACGGCACGGGACGTCATTCCCAGCTTCCGGGTGTCCACGTTGGTGTGCACGTTGAGGAAGGCCAGCAGGCTCATGACGACCTCCTCCAGCGCGGCGTTTCCGGCACGCTCCCCAAGGCCGTTCACGCAGACATGGACCTGGCGGGCGCCCTTGCGCACCGCGGCCATGGAGTTCGCCACGGCAAGACCGAAATCATCGTGGCAATGGATCGACAGCGGGACCTTGGTCACCTTCATGACCTCGGAGACCAGGTACTCCATGGCCGCCGGGGACATGGTTCCCACGGTGTCCGGCAGGTTGATCTTGTGAACGCCAGCTTCCTGGACGGCGACATGCATCTCCTTCAGGAAGTCGAGCTCGGTGCGGGTGCCGTCCTCGCAGGAGAACTCGACGATGACGCCTCGGGAACGGGCGTACTCTACCGCGTCCACCGCCCGGGCCTTCACCTGCTCCCGGGTCATCTTGAGCTTGTTCTTCATATGCCCTTCGGAGGTGGCGATGAACGTATGGACGTAATCCACGCCGTTGTCGACCGCTGAATCGATGTCCTCCCTGGAGCAGCGGGCGAGACCGCATACCTTGGCCCTCAGCTTCAGAGAGCTGATCTTGCGGATGGCCTCCTGCTCGCCTATGGAAGTTCGGGGAAAACCGGCCTCGATCACGTCCACGCCAAGGTCGTCCAGCAGCTGCGCTATCCGCACCTTGTCGTCCATGGACAGCGCCACCCCTGGCGTCTGCTCCCCGTCCCGAAGGGTGGTGTCCAGTATCTCCACGCGATCGGGGGTGCAGGGGTCCAAGGCCAAGCGATTGAAGTGACTGGTGAATATCCTGTCCTTCTCTTGCCCGTTACGGGCGCTGGAGTCCTGACTGTACGGCGTTCGAAGTTCGGTCATGATAACCAACTCTCACATCCAAGGTCGCAGCGATGAGCCGATTTAAGCACGCAAAAGACCGTGTCCGTCCACGATAATGATGATGCTCATCGTCATACCTCGTATGTGATTGAGGGGAACTAGAAGCATATTATATAATCATTGCTAAGGTCTGACACGCCTCAAACGCCGCGCCTCTCGCCCCAGATGAGCTTGTGCAGCTGCGGCAGCACCCTTACCTCTAACCTTCGTTTCAGAACGAACTCCACCACTGGAGCGAGCGTAAGACCGCCCACCGGGGTGAGTATCACCGGACAGTTCGGTTCGTACTTTCGCAGAACGTCCTCGGCCCTTTCCAGATCTTCCTTGTCCGCCACCACGAACTTCAGCTGGTCCTTGGGCCTCAGATGCTCGAGGTTCTCCAGAAGCATGCGGCCCTCCATGCCGGAGGAGGGGCACTTGTAGTCCATGCTGATCATCAGCTGCGGGTCGTCCGGTAGGCCCGCAATGGGAAGCGAACCGTTGGTCTCCAGGGAAACATGCTTGCCTTCCCCCAGCAGCCGGGAGATGAGCTCGGGCGTTTCTTCGTGCCATAACGGTTCCCCGCCTGTCAAGCACACATGCCTGGTGCGGTAGCCGTTGACACCGGCTAGGACCTCGTCCACGGATAGCTCCGACCCGCCCTCCTCGGCGTAACGCGTATCGCACCAGCGGCAATCGAGATTGCAGCCGCTCAGGCGCACGAACACCGTAGGCAGGCCCATGGTCCTTCCTTCGCCTTGTATGGAGAGGAACATCTCGTTGATGAGCATCCTCAGCCCTCGTAGGGCACTGGGTCCTTGGCCCCGGCCTCCCTGAAGCCTTTCAGCCGCAGGACGCAGGAGTCGCAGTGGCCGCAGGCCTTCTCGCCGCCGCGGTAGCAGCTCCAGGTGAGGTGAAGCGGAGCTTCCAGCTTGATGCCCATCTTCACGATCTCCGCCTTGGTATTTTTGAGAATGGGGTGCTCGATGCGTACCGGGTGACCCAGCACTCCCCTCTTCGTCCCGACCTCCAGCATGTTCTCGAACGATTGGAAGAACTCCGGACGACAGTCCGGGTAGCCGCTGTAATCGATAGCGTTGGCCCCGATGAAGACCGCGCTGGCGTCCACCGATTCGGCCAGCCCGGCAGCCAGACTGAGGAAGACGATGTTCCTGGCCGGAACGTACGTCTCCGGTATGTCGTACCCGATCTCCTCGGACCTCCGGTCGGGGATGGGGATCGAATCATCGGTGAGGGCGCTGCGGAACCCGGTGAGCGGGAACTCCATCACGATGTGCGGCACCTTGTAGTGGGCGGCGACGGCACGGGCAGCGTCCAGCTCCCGCTTGTGCCTTTGCCCGTAATTGATGGTTAGGGCGGTGACCTCGTATCCCTGATGAAGGGCGTAGGCCAGAGTGACCGTGGAATCCAGCCCTCCGGAGAGCAGGCAGATCGCCTTCATTTCCTTCCCCCCAGCTTCTTGCTCACCCAGGCGCTCTGTCCCAGCTCCTCGTGAACGCCCACCTCGACCTCCTTGACGTTGGATGGGAAGTCCACGTTGTCCAGGACCTTACCGAGAATGAAATGGCACAGCTCCTCGGCGCTGCTCTCTTCGGTCGGCAACAGAACAACATCCTCCTTGGGCAGGGCGTACTTCTTGCCGTCGGCCTTGATGAAGACCTCCTCGCCCAGGACCACGGTGATCTTCTTGGAATTGGCTGGGATGAGGACGCGGTGGTCCAGCTCCTCGGCGATGGCCCGCAGCTCCTTCTTCAGGGGAATGAAGTCCATGACCATGCCGTCCTTCCCCATGTCCCCGTGCAGCTTCAGGCTGACCACGTAGGTGTGCCCGTGCAGGCGTCCGCACTTGTTGTGCCCAGCTATGAAATGGCAGGCGGAGAATCTGATCCCCGCGAACTCCCCGTCTATCTCTAATCTCATGTTATCTCCCCTTCCCTATTGCCCCGGTACTCAATAATCATTTTCCCTGCGGGCCAGGGCGGAGGCCAGGGCGATGGAGTCGGTATAGCACCTCTTGGCCCTCGATGTGTCGATGAAAATCTTATCCAGGTTCAGTATCGGGGCGCCCATGGACACGCAACCGTCCACCAGGTGCATGGTCCGGAATATTATGTTGCCGGTGATGCCGTCCGGAGCGAGGACCAGGTTCTTCTTGCGCACCGCCTCCTCGATCAGGATCTGGCAGTGCTCCACGTTGAAACCCTCCCCTTTGGCAAGCCGCTCGACCTCGATAGCCTCCTTTATGGTGCGGTCCACCTCGGCGCTCCTGCCGATGTCGCCCAGACGGCCGCCGGATAGCACCCCGGCCTCCATACCGATGCCCAGCTGGCGGAACAGAGGGGCGGAGTAACGTATGAACTCCAGTTTCTGCTCCACGCCCCATCCCTCGTCAACACCGACCGGCGCCAGGAAGAACATGCGACCGCCCTTGGGCTGCATCAGGGCCGCCCGCAGAAGGTGGCCCAGGGAGAACTGGGCCTTCACCTCGGCCATGGCCTTGTTCGCGCTGAGGTCCCCGCGCACCACCGCGTCCACCTCGCCACGGCGCAGCGCGGTGATCATGCCCTCGGCGGAATCGAAGGTCATCACGCGGGCGTATCCCTTCTTCTCCGCGTCGCGGACGCTCTTCAGAACCTTGCGAGAATCTTCCCCCAGGCCTATGCCTACCGTCGCGTGCTTGGCCGCGGCCATTTTGAATATGTGCTCGGGGGTCAGCATGAAAGGGTGATTCGCCCCAACCGATATATTAGCTTCACCAGAACATCGCGAGCGCGGTCAGGCCATCCTTCCTCTCAGCCGCTCCTGGAACTTCGCCTCGTCCTCGTATCGGTAGATGTGCTTCGGCTTCAGCTGCCCCAGCGACCGGCCGGCCTTGGCCCGCTCATCTATCTCGGATTGCACGTGGACGTACGCGGAAGGCTTGGCCAAGATGATCTGCAGGCGGTCCAGGTCCCGGCCCATCCTGAGCGTTCCAAGCAGGTCGTTGCACTCGTTGAGCAGCTTCTTCTCCACCAGGCGGCGGAAGGCTTCCTCGTCCTCCACCGGGTTCTCCGGAATGATCAGGAACACCAGCCTCGACGGACGGCCGCCGACGTCGTACAGTTCCCACCATCGCACGTTGTCGGAACGCTGCAACGCCTCCTGGATGTGGCGGGAGTATATCTTGCACCCGAGATAGTTGCCGCTCTCGTCCTGTGCCTCGAAGTCCAGTGTGTCCACCGATCGGCCCATGACCCGGATGGATGGTGAAACGATATGACGGACGCCCTCCTCCATCCTGATCTCCGTGGAGCACATGGGATCCAAGACCTCGATCTGGTCCCCAGTGGCGTAGCGTAGCAAAGGCAGGCATTCCCCGGGACGGCTGATTATCAGCTCCCCGGTCATCCCGGCCTTCCACCGCGACCAAGGCACGGCCTTCAGCGGCGTCCTCTCCTTCTTGGACCTCTGCACATCTCGGGGGTCGGCCAGCTCGGCGACGACTCCTGGCAGAAAGAGCTGCAGGCCTTTCTGGCCTGGCGAGTACTGTGAGGCGATCAGAGGGCACTCGGTGCTTCCCAGCACGTCGAACGCCTTCATGTTCGGATAGAGCTCCATGAGAGAGTCCAGGTAGGGGCTGAGCGGCTCGGCATAGGTGATGGCCAGCTTAACCGCCCTGATGTTCTCCCGGAGCCGGTCCAGGTCCATTCCGGCCAGCATAATACTGGCCGTAAGCTTGGCCAGCGGTCCCGGCAGATGGTAGTTGTTCCGGGCCGCCCTCTCGATCATGCTCCGGAAATAGCCCTCCTCGTGAGCGATGCGCCCAATAACGTAGAACAGCAGAGGGGTACCGGCCATGATGTCGAACGGCTTGGATCGGGAAGCTTTGGAAACCGCCTTGCGCAGGTCGGTGTCCTGGGCTAAGAGCGTCGACAAAAAATCGGCCCCCAGCACCTTGCTGGCATTGTGAAGCGTCGGGCCGGATACCAGAGGCTCCTCTCCGGCGATGCTCCAGCCGATCATGCCCGGCCGCGCTCCTACGATATAACCGAAGAGCGCATAGCTGTGGGCCATCCATTCGATGTCCTTGGCGCTGTAATAGATGCGCTTGGACACCCCGGTGTACCCGGAGGTGTGATAATAACGGTCGGCGGGGACCAGAAGGGACCTTTCCAGCCCGTGGGTGTTAAAAACCTCGTCCAGGCGATCGTAGCCGATGGCCGGAAGCTTTTGCAGGTCTTCCCAGGAATTGATGTCCGGCAGGTCGGGACCGTATACCGGAGAGGCTTTCGCCCGTTCCACCTCTTTTTTCAAGAGGCCCAGATGCATTCTCTCAAAATCGGCTAGGCCCTTGGATAAGAAAAGCTCGGTCTCGCCCTTCAGCGTAGACGCTTCGTTCGGCGATGTCCGCACGTCCCTCCTCAACAAATTGGATATATAAAACCTAGTCGGGAGTATCCCCCGACAGTATCTGGTCGAACTGGTACTCGTCCATGTTCCTAAGCCCGAGCACCATCTCCATCTCCCAGGGGGTCAGGAGCGGAATGGGGTAATGCGGACCGTCATCGATCGCCAGACGCGGACAGGCGGTGCTCACCGCCGCTTCCGCCCGGTACGGCAGAAGAGCCTCCGCCCTGACCTCATTGAGCTGGACGATGTCCGCCCTCATCCCCTTTTTCCGGAGAGCGTCCCGGCATCTAACCGCCAGCTCGTATCTCCTCTGACCGGGCTTGTCGCACAGCAGCACCAGCCAATCCTTGGCATCCATGGCCTTAGCCATCGCCGCGTACCTTTGCCTGATGACCTTCTCCCTAGCCGCTGAGATATCGTCCACCGCTCCCCGGTAAGGGTCGATGCACAGGACCGGGAGCCCGGTTCCAAGCGAGACGGCGAGAGGGTGGAAGTAGCCACTTCCCAGGAAAATGAACTGATCCACGTCCTTCATGACGTTGAGCGCGGAGGTGACGTTGCATCCCAGAACCTGGCCTGGAAGCGCGATCCGGGAATCGCCGTTACCGATGTGGACCGCCCTTCCCTCGGCGACCAGAAAGCTCTGCACCACCGGAAGAAGATGCACATGCTGGGCAGTGGCCACCAGCCCCACCTTGGCCTTGATCCTGTCCATGTTCATCAGCAAGGCCTCCGTGGCATCGAAGTCCATACGGACCTCCAGGAAGACCGTCGGGATGCTCGGGCGCAGATCGGGAATGGGAGCGTGGCCGACGTGCACCAGAAGGTCCAATCCTTTCAGGGGCCTCAGGTCGCAGGCCCCGTAGCAGGGATCGCCCAGTATAACGACCTGACAGCCAGTGGCCTCCTCCAGCTCATTGGCGAAGTCCCTGGCCTTGGTCTTCAGGCCCTCGGGCATCTGCAGACCAACGAGCTTGGCCTCCCTCGAACGGACCTCGGATATCGCCCTATCAATCTGAAGGTCCATGTTCACACCCCGCCTTCTTCCTGTTCCGTAGGTGCGTCGACCTCGGCCACGGCGATCCGTCCGTTGCGTTTGGCGTGGATCTCCATGTAGAACGCGCCTATCGACGCCAGTACAGTTGACAACAGGACCACGACCACCGTCACACCGAGAATGGCCGTGGCCGTCTCGTTGCTGAACACCAGGGGATAGGAGAATGGAATGGAGGCCATGACCGCCGCCGCCAGACCGCGGGGCATCATGTAGAACAGCCCCATCTCATCGCTGGCGTCCAGCCCTATGTACCGGTTGGCCAGCAACAGGGATATGTAGCGGGCGATGAGCAGTCCGAAGAAAACGATCAGACCAAGCAGGATGTACCAGGCCGTGAACTGTATGGTGGTGACCACCAGCCCCAGGTAAACGAAGAAGATGGTGCGGATTAGAAATGCTATCTCGTCGTGGAAGCGCTTCACCTTGTCGCCCAGGGCGTACTGCTCCCCCCTCTGCTTCAGCACCTTGGAGATCTCGTCCCAGTTGCCGATGGTGAGCCCGAAGACCAGTACGGCGATCGCCCCGCCGCCGGCCCTATCCACCAGGAAGTTTGTCACGGAGAACACCAGCAGCATGGCGGCTATGGTGATCATATAGGAGTAGGGCTGCCTGCTGAGCCGCTGCAGGATCTTGGTCCATATTATGCCGGAGATTATCCCGATCATGGTGGAGACCATGAAAGAGCTGACCAGTAGCTCCACCGCCCCCAAGATGGACGCATTCTCCTGGCTCATGAAGACTATCACGGATGTGGCCACCACTATCACCAGAACGTCAGTGATGGCCGATTCCAGGGTCAGGACCATCTTGAGCTTGGTGGATATCTTCAGACTCGATATTATGGGTATGACTATGGCGCCGCTGGTCCCACCCACGATCGCCCCTAGCAGGAGGCATGTCTCCAGACCCCAGTCGGTGAGGTAGCTCAATATTAGAGCGGTAATGAGCATGGAGGCCACGAAGGCGATGACCGTCTGGATCAATGATTTGCTGAACGATTTGACGACATCGCCGATGGCCAGGTCCATTCCGGCCTGGAACATTATGATGGCCAGAGCCGCCGCGGCCACGTAAGGCGTCAATGTCTCGATGCCCAGGGCCGCCTCGGAGTTGATAAGCCCGATCCCCCCCGGTCCGAGGGCTATGCCGAGCACCATGAGGATCAATACATCGGGCGCCTTGAACCGGCGGAAAAGGTAGTTGGATATGAAACCCATGAAGATGACGGCACCGGCGGCCAGGAACAGAGTGTCGGCGTCCAAACTACACCTCGACTTGTAAAAGGGTCATGGATAAATAATGCTTGCAGAAAAGTGAAGAAAAAGAAGGGATTTTGAAGTGGGGTTTCACTTCACAAGCTCAGCGCCCTTCTCCACTTCGATGAAGCAGGGGGTGGGCAGCTTCAGGGAAGCCTTCCACAGGGCCTCCTTGGCGCTTTTGAAGTTGGCAGCTGGTACCCTGATGGTGAGGACGACCTGGCCGGCGTGAACGCGGGCGGCGGTGCCTATGTTCTTGCCGAAAGCGTTCCTCATTCCGCTGGAGACACGGTCGGCACCGGCGCCGGTGGCGAGCTTGTTCTCCCTTAGCACGTGGTGCGGATATATCCTGAACTTGATGTGATAGTTGCTGCCGGGGGTCTTGGACATCACCTTGTTGGCGGCGATACGGGCGGCCTCCATGGCGGTGTGCCTGATCTGGCAGGTCTCCTTGACCTTCATGTTGATGGTAATTGGGAAGTCCCCGTTGGTGGTCCCCAGATCGAAAGTGTTGATCCTCAGGGCTGGAACTCCACCCATGTACTCCCTGCGGGTGTAGGCCTGCCCCGTGAGCCTCCTGTACATCCTTGCCGGCTTTCTGGCCATATCATATCACCTGTAATCTATCAATGCGACGGGATGGCTACATTCATATTTTCCTATATAAGGCTGATGTATGCGAAGGTGAGCCATATCTCGCTGACCAGAGGGAAAAAGCTTCTTGCATATGAGGATATCTGTCAAAAGATGAGCGTTCTCCACGAGGTCATGACCGAGGAGGGGCTGGACCTTATCGGCCCGCTATGGCTGGAACTGAGGCAGATGCACAGGGCCAGGTCGACCCATTTCAGGAGCTCCTTGGGAGCAAAGAGCTTCGAGGAACGCCGGGAGGAGCTTCTGGAAAAGGCGGCCGGCGGACTGATGAGGGTGGAGCTGGCCAGGGAGGAGGATGGGCGGGTGGTGGGATACTGCGTCTCCAGCGTGGGGTCGGACATGACGGGGGAGGTGGACTCCATATTCGTCACCGCCGCCTACCGGCGAACGGGGATCGGCACCTCCTTAATGGAGGGGGCGCTTCGATGGATGGATGGGTTGGGAGTGAAACGCAAGGTCCTCCTGGCCATAGTGGGCAATGAAGAGGTGCATTCATTCTACGCCCGGTTCGGATTCCTGCCCAAGAGCGTGCAGCTGGAGCAGGTTCAACGGACTGGCGGAAAGCTAGGCTCGGACAAACCTATTTAACGAGATGGCATTATCGCACCTGAAGGAGAATCCTTTGAGCAGGAAGAAGGTGTCGAACAATCAGGTCCGGGGGATCGCCCGCAAGAGGATGGACATCCTGGTCCGGCTGTCGGAGAAGGAGGCCCTGGGTGGCAACATGGCCAGAGCGAAAAGGTACATGACCATCGCCAGGCGGATCTCCGGACGGAACAAGGTGCCCATGCCCCGAGGGGCGATGTACTGCCGGAACTGCTCGACGCCGCTCGTTCCAGGATTGAACTGCCGGGTGCGCCTGCGGAACCACCGCGTAGGCACCCACTGCCTGGAATGCGACAGCATCAGAAGGACACCGTATCTTATGGAGATCAAGGAGAGAAGGACATGCCGCCAAGAACGATGAAGGACGTTAAGAGGGTCGGGCATGGCCTGCGACCCACCGTGCACGTGGGCAAGGAAGGGGTAACCGACACCCTTATCGAGGAGATAGCCAAGCAGGTCAAGAACAGGAAGGTCGTGAAGGTGCGTCTTCTCCCCAGCGTGGAGGATGACCGCAAGCTGGTGGCCGAAGACCTGGCCAAGCGTTCCAATTCCGTACTTATTGAGGTCGTGGGTCACACCGTGCTGCTGTGCGACCGGAAATATCTGGAAGGCAAGGGAGACATAGATTTCTAAGGTGAGCGTAGTGTTGGACGTCAGCGTGATCAGGGACAACCCCGAAGCGATTCGGACCATGCTCAGGAACCGCAACTACAGCGATGACGTGCTGGACAGGTTCCTGGAACTGGACCAGGCCTGGCGGGCGGCGGTGGAGGAGGGCAACCGGCTCAGGAAGCAGAGGAACGAGGCCTCCCTGCGCATCGCCAAGCTCGGCGGGAAGGAGAAGGCCGAAGCGGTGGCGGAGATGAAGAACGTGGCCACGCGCATAAGCGACCTGGAGACCAATGTCGCCGATCTCGAGGCCCAGCGGGACGAGGTCCTTCTGCTGATCCCGAACGTTCCGCATAACACCGTGCCTATAGGCGACTGCTATGAGAAGAACCGCATGGTCATGGAGCACGGCAAGGTCACCAAGTTCGACTTCCAGCCCAAGGACCACATCGCCCTGGGCGAGGACCTGGACATAATCGACTTCCAGCGCGGAGTGAAGGTCGCCGGCAGCGGCTTCTTCGTGCTGAAGGGCGACGGCGCGCGAATGGAAAGGGCTCTGATCAACTACATGCTGGACCTGCATCACCAGCAGGGTTACACCGAAGTGTTCCCTCCGGTCGTCGTGAACCGGGCCGCGGTGATCGGCACCGGACAGTACCCGAAGATGAAGGACGACATGTACTGGTGCGAAAGGGATGACCTCTGGCTCAACCCGACGGCAGAGGTCCCGGTCACCAACCTGCTGCAGGACGACATACTGAGCAAGGAAGATCTGCCCATCTACTACACCGCTTACCTGCCCTCGTTCAGGCGGGAGGCCGGGAGGCACGCCGAGATGAAAGGGATGATCCGGGTGCACGAGTTCAACAAGGTGGAGCTCGTGAAGTTCGTTCTCCCCGACGGCTCGTTCCAGGAACTGGAAACGCTGCTCAACGACGCCCAGGATGTCCTGCGCGGGCTGGAGCTACCGTTCCGTACTCTCCTGCTGTGCACGGGAGACATGGGCTTCGCTTCCGCCAAGACCTACGACCTGGAATCGCATGCCCCTGGCACCGGGAGCTGGCTTGAGGTTTCGTCATGCAGTTGCTTCACCGATTTCCAGGCCCGCCGGGCCCGTATCAAGTACCGCCCGGAACCGCACCTGAAGAGCGAGTTCGTGCACACCCTGAACGGTTCCGGACTGGCGCTGCCGAGGACCATGGTCTCCATAATGGAGAACAATCAGGACCGCGAAGGGCGCATCCGCATACCCAAGGTGCTCAGGCCTTACATGCAGGGACAGGAACTGATAGAATAGGAAAGGTAAACGGTTTATGGGCCGCTGGGCGGCCTTACTTCTTTCCCTTCTTGGCCGGGGCCTTCTTGGGCTTCTTCTCTTCTACCACTTCTTCCTCTTCCTCGGCCTCTTCCTCGGCCTCTTCCTCGCCCTCTCCCTCTTCCATCTCTTCGTATCCAAGGAAGTCGAAGAGGTCCTCTTCCAGCCCCTTCAATACCTCAACGGCCTCTTCCTGCTCGCCTTCCTCAAGAAGGTCGATGGCCAGGGTTACCTGGTCTAAAAAGTCCTCCAGGGTGCAGTCGAGCTCCTCGATCAGATCGTTCAGGCTAACCATGTGTTTTACCTCATCATCCAATATCCTTTGCCTATAGATAAGACATCGGGTTGTCGGACGACGAATCTGGAATCATCCACACTATCCACCACCATGGTACGCGTCAAGCTGATACCCCCTGAACGGTCACTTTGCACAGCCAAATGTCCATCGTCGTTCCGTAAGGAGCCTTGAACATTGGGACGGCTGTCGCCGGCACCCCGGTTATCTTGACCCCCGCCTCCATGGACCATCCGGAGGTCCTGAGGCCGAAGACCGTGGCTAGAACGCCGAGATCCACCGCCACCGAGGCCTGGTATCTTACCTCCGTGCTGTAACCGGGGGCGCGGATCATATTGGGAACGCCGACCGCGCCGAAAGCGGACATGGCCAGCCAGATGCCGCTGGCGGAGGGCAGTCCGTCCAGATAGGCCTGGAAGGGGTTGCCCAGGGATAGCGTCAGCGGCCTGGCCGAACTGGCCAGTTCATGCAGCGCGTCCCGCAGGGTTCCGCAGCGCCAGATGACCTCCATCCGCATCCCTGACTTCGCGGTCGACGACGCCTCGGTCACCGCCACCTCCACGAACAGCCCGGCCGCCACCTCCTTGTCGAGTATGCTGGAGGCGAGCCTTTCCAGCATCCGCAGCATTGCGGTTTCCATAGTTACCGCCAGGGCTTCCATGCTCAGGTCCCCAGAGGAAAGCTGGTAAAGCGACTCGGTGACCGCGGCGAAGTACACCTGCTCGACGGTGTCGAGGTCCAGGATGGAGAAGATATCCCTCCCGTTGGAAGATCCTCTAGAACCGCTCTTGAACTCCCAGCGGTCGGCCGCGTCCTTGGCCCTCTGCCAGGTCCGGTCGTCGTTCCAGCAGTCGGTGGAGAAAGGGGCGCTGTCCACCCTCCGGCCGCGCTCGTCCCGGAGGACCAGGCTTTCCTCGAACGGGAAACCTTCCCCGATGTTGTCCAGGGCCTGTCCCGAGAACTGATACACCATCCGCGTTCGGGGCAGCAGGACCCCGCCCAGCGATCCCAGGCCCTGGACCCCGTGCCGGGTCTCGATGGTCCACCCGGTCAGGTCGACCGCCTCCGTGGTGGGATTGTAAAGCTCCACCCACTCCCTGCCGGCGTCCTCGCCCGCGGGATTCAGCTCGTACTCGTTTATGACCACCTGATCGGTCCTGCCCTCCAGAACCTTGATGTAGACCCCGGCGTTCACGGCCCCTTTCAGGCCGGGTATGGGGAGCGGGATGTTGGACAGCAACGCCCCCACCCCCGGTATGTCGGCCAGGGAGAACGTGACCTTTCTGTAGCTAACCACCTCGGGCATGACCAGTTCCACGCAGGCCCCGTCCACCAATCCCCGGACCTCTACCATGTGCCGGAACACGTCCATGAAGGGGTCGACCACCACGGAGACGACCCAATCCTTGCCCCGCAGGGAGGCGTTCGTGAGAAGGCTGAGGTTTCCTTGGCCCTTGATCAACCTGGTGGTCACGTCGATGCGGCAATCTTCCGTCTTGAAGGTAAGGGAGATGGAAGCTGGTACCCCGACCTCCCGGTAGTCCAGGTCCTTGGGCCTCAAATTCACCTTCATGTCCACACCAAGGAAGCTCAGCGTGACGCATCTCTCGCCCAGGATGTCCAGCAACAGCTTGGCCACCTTGGACTCCACGAAACCCATGGCCGAGCGGATGAAGTCCTGTAGTTCCTCGATCATGGTCCCGAGCATCGCGGAGAGCGTGTCCAGGACATCCCTGCCCATCTCGACCAGGTCGGTGATCGCTCCCCGTAGGAGCCGGTAGAACGACCGCAGATAGGAGGTGAGCGTTCCCATTCCCTCCTGGAGCGGACGGAGCAGCGAATCGATGATCTCCGACAGCTGTTGGCCGAACGTGTTCACATTGACGTAGCTCACTCCCATCAGAGCGTGACCGGTAAGCGCCGCCACAGCAAGTTCGGATTCGAACCCCAGTTGCCTTTCCAGCCGCAGTGGGAGCACCTGGCCGACCTCTCCGCCGGGTGACAACGATATCGATATCTCGCCGGAGAAGTCCACCTTCCAGACCGATTGATAGGACGCCGCCTTGGCGTCGAGAACGTCAGTGTCGTGGACCTGTACGCCGGACTCCGGAGAGCCGCGATGCTCACTGGGGTCCAGGATGGACGATGAGAGCCAGGAACCCGAAGGGCTCCCGTTGGGATATATCGTCTCCACCCGCAGGGATTCCGAGTGCACCCGGCCGTCTGGACCTAGGAGGGAAAAGTACGGCGTTGCGGGAAGCGTTACCTCCATCCGATCCCCCCGCATGCGCATGCCGTTGGACATCTCGGACAACATTTGGGAGACATCGTCGCTGAGCACCGCCGAGATGCCTGCGTATGGATCGCCGGTCCGGGCGATCACATCGGCCATCCAGGACGATACCGTACCGGAGGATGATCCATCGCTGAGTCCGGCCATGAAGTGTTCCTCGAGGAACCGAGCGTGCTCGTCGAAGGTCCATTCTATCATTTCGTTGGCGTTCCAGGCGGCATCCCCCACAATGCGACCTTCCAGCACCTTCAGGTTTTCGTCCCAGGGAATGTCCGTGTTATCGCATCTCGAGAGGGCTTCCGACAGAAGTTGCTCCGCCGTGCTGGAGACCATGGAACTCAACGCCTGCTGCCTGAGCAGGATGGCTTCCCGGTTCTCCAGGAACTCGGCCTTGGTGGCCTCGGCCAGAGGGTCGGCGGTCACCACGGCGGATCCCGCGGAGCTCACGGCCGCCCTCATCCAGGTGTCCTTCTGATCGAGGGCCGTGTTCAACGAATCCTTCATTTCCTCCAGGAAGGAGAACCCGTCATGAGGGTCCAGCGACAGTTCTCCAGGAGGGAGGAACATGCTCATGGAGACCTGCTCAGCCACCACGGCGATCTCTCTTCTGATACCATTCAGTATCTCCAGGGTGCCCTTCTTGTACTGTTCGTGGAAATCACCCCAACCATCCCAGGCCAGGACATCGGTCAAGGGGATATCAAGAACCACCAGGCCTCCCACGGATATCGGGGTTGATTCCCCATCAGCGTCGATCAGGTTGATGACCGCCTCATCAACAAATATCGACCCGTCCGGAACGCCCGCCCCTAGATATCTGTATAATACATCGGGAACGCCGGCCTCTTCGAACGTCTCCTCCAGCCAATCCTTGAAATGTTCCTCTGCCAGGTCCACGTCGAAAGTGCGATCAATCAGGTCGTTGGCGAAAGAGAATACTTCCTCGCCGGCCTTCTCCGCGATCTCGAACAGCTTTATCAGGCCGACGCACTCCATCCATCTCAATGAAAGGCGCTCTATGGCCGAGTTCAAGGCCTGGGAGAACACCAGGCGCCAATCCAGTTGGTCATAGCCGTAAAGCCCGAGGAAGATGTCCGCCGGATCGACGGTCCCGCCTCCCCTGAGATTCTCCTCGACGAACTGCCAGCAACCCTCACCGTCCAATACGTCCGTGTTCATGCCGTAGCAAGGGGTGGCGTGGCGGAAATGCTTCATCTGGAGAACGATCAGGCCGAGGTCGATGGCGTTCGTGAGGTCCCTGTTGGCCACAGTTTCGGCCAATCCTTCCTGCCCGAGAATGCCGCTGCCCCAACCTTGTACGGTGCGGTAGGCCGCCAGCGACTCCAGCAGATAGCTTACCATGGTACTGAGGTCACCCAGGCCGTCAGAGACCGACCCCTCGAAATCATTCATCCGATCGTTCAGAAGAGGCCAGGGAACCTTGCCCTGGTCCTCGACGGGATAATCCCGGCTGAGATTGCCGTTGGCGGAGGATATTTTGATGGCAATGGAACCGGCCAGGCCGACGTAGGCTGGAACGTATTTGTCCGTGAATTCTCCCCCGGCGACATCCTGGTCCAGGGGAAGGCGCAGGAAAGAGAGTCGAACTTCGCTAACGTTCACCTCCACATCCATGCCGGACCGGGATCTCGGGTTTATGGATGCTACCATGGGCCCTAGTTCGCGTTGGAACCGCGAGGAGATCGCGCTCTCGTTCAGCGAATCACCGGTGCACGCCGCCAATAATGACTGCCAGGCCATCCCCTGAACCTGCCTCTGGGCCTCCGAGGATGCCTCGTCCATGAGCTCGATCTCCTCCCTTGTCAGACTAACCTCATGAGACCCGTCGCGTAGGTCGGATATCAAGGCCGCGGAAAGGCTGGAAACGATGATAAGAACTATGGCGATCAGGGAGAAGGGCATCTGCGCCCGGCGGTCCCGGGACAATGCACGCGTCGAGCCTCTTTCGGTCATCCCCCCTGACCATCACCTGCGGCATAAAAAGGGGGTGAGCTACAATCAGGTTACGCTTTGGAGCCTTTCACCATATGCAGAAAGTTCTCAAGATGCGCCGCTATGAGCGGATTGTCGGAGAAACCGCACAGGTCCATGTCCTCGCTGGCTATCATGGCCAACGTTCCGTCCACTATCACGTCCGTGGCGATCAGACCCTTCCTGCGGAACACCTCGTCGGCCGAGGGGACCTTGACCGCCGGTTCGGTTATTATGATGATCTTCACCCCTCTGGCCTGGGCCTCCTTGAAGCGATCGGATAGCTCGGAGCGGATGTCCTGCATCTTGGGCGAGGATATCATGAATGTCGTCCGGGCGGTATCGAGCATCTCACCTATCTTCGTCAGCACCTTCTTTCGCCCATAGATGGTGTACACCAGCTCTGGCGTCCCTTTTTCCGAGAGAAGCCCCTTGATCGAGCTCAGCTTGGCGAACATTCCGTTCATCTCGTTCATGGTCCTCTCGCGCAGTTCCTCTATGTCCAGAGGATAGTAGATCGCGGGGCGGCCGTCCGTCTCCTGAGCGAATCCTTTGGTCACCAAGGATTGAAGTGATTTGTAGGCCGAGGTACGGGGGATCATGGACAGCTCGGCGACCTCCTCGGCCGTTCCGTGCGTCCTAAGTACAAGGGCCACGTAGGACCTCGCTTCATAATTTGAAAGCCCCAAATTCCCAAGGACGGAAGCTATCTGAGTGAATTCCTTCTCTACATCCCCTATATCCAGTCTGAGAACGTCAATTATGTTCATAGCTCAACATGTAGCTAATCTAGCTACAATAATATTATATTATCGTGCGGAAGTATCAGCCCGGGGTGCAATAGTGATTGCCAAAGAAAGTACATTACCCAGAGGATTACCTAAGGAGACGCAGTCCCTCTGTCCCGAGTGCCGGAAGATCATCACCGCCAAGATATTGGAGAAGGATGGCAAGGTGGTCATGGAGAAGGAATGCCCGGAGCACGGGCATTTCAGTGACATAGTCTGGTCGGACGTGGAGCTTTACCTCAGGTCCGAGCAGTTCGCCTTCGACGGCGTAGGGGTCGAGAACCCGTTCATCACGAACGCCAAGGTCTGCCCCGACGATTGCGGGCTCTGCAACCTTCACCTTAGCCACACATCGTTGGCCAATCTGGACCTGACCAACCGATGCAACATGAAGTGCCCGATCTGCTTCGCCAACGCCAATCAGGCTGGCTATGTTTACGAGCCAAGCTTCGATGAGGTCGTGAAGATGATGAAGGTGCTGAGGGACAGCAAACCGGTCGCCTGCCCAGCCATACAGTTCGCGGGCGGCGAACCGACGATATACCCGCAGTTCATCGACGTCATCAAGAAGGCCAAGGAGATGGGCTTCGCCCAGATCCAGGTCGCCACTAACGGCCTGATGTTCGCCAATGATTTCGAATTCCTCAAGGCCGCGGCCGAGGCCGGTCTGAACACCATCTACCTGCAGTTCGACGGGATGAACGACGACATATACATGGTGACCAGGGCCCGGAAGATGCTAGAGGTGAAGATGAAGGTGGTGGAGAACGTCCGGAAGCTGGCGATGCGTCCGTCGATCGTCCTGGTGCCCGTCATCGTGAAGGGACTGAACGAGGACCAGATCGCCCCCATGTTCCGCTTCGCCCTGGAGAACTCGGATGTCATCCGGGGCATGAACTTCCAGCCGGTGGCCTTCACCGGAAGGATAAACAAGGACGATCTGGCCAAGCAGCGGTACACCCTTACCGACCTGGCCATGGACCTGGAGGCCCAGACCAACGGACAGATCAAGAAGGAGGATTGGTTCCCGGTGCCCAGCGTGGTGCCGATATCCACCCTGGCCACGGCCATACTAGGCGAGCCCAAGGTGGCCTTCACAACCCACCCTCACTGCGGACTGGCCACCTATCTCTTCGTACAGGACAAGGACCATGTGATACCGCTGACCCACTTCGTGGACGTCGAGCCGCTGTTCAAGGAGCTCTATGAGCTCTCCAAGAAGGCCGAAGGGTGCAGGATCAAGCTGCCGTCCAAGATGAAGGCCTACTCCCTGCTGAAGAAGTACATCCACGAGGACAAGATGCCGGAGGGATTGGACACCATGTCCTTCCTGAAGATGCTCTCCTCGGTCATGGGCGACGAATCCAAGCAGTCCCTGTCCAAGTTCTCCTGGAAGATGATGTTCATCGGCGGAATGCACTTCCAGGACCTGTACAACTATGATATCGAAAGGGTCAAGCGCTGCGCCATCCATTATGTGGTGCCGGACGGAAGGATAATTCCCTTCTGCGCCTACAATGGCGGACCGACGTTCCGCGAACAGGTGGAAAAGAAGTTCTCCGTGCCCATCGAGGAGTGGAGACGGACCAGGGGAACGGAGCACACCTAAGGAGGATCTACAATGATCGTGAGCATCGAGAAATGCATGCATTGCGGCGCCTGCGTGGGCTCCTGCCCCCAGAACGCCATCTACCTCAACGAGATTGTGCTGGAGTTCAACGATAACTGCAACAAGTGCGGCCGCTGCGTGCGCATCTGCCCTGCCGGCGCCTTGAAGATGGAGGGAAAGAAATGAAGACCGATTACGACGTGATCGTGGTCGGGGCCGGCCCCTCCGGGAGCATGACCGCCAAGCACGCGGCCAAGAAGGGCGCCCGGGTCCTGATGATAGAGAAGCGCCAGGAGATCGGCGCCTCGCTGCGTTGCGCCGAGGGCGTCAACAAGAAGGGACTGGCCAAGGCCGGAGTGCCGGTCGACAAGCGCTGGGTCTCCGCGGATATCGCCGGGGCCAAGCTGGTCTCGCCGGGCGGGCACGTTTTCCGCATTGACGAGAGCCAGGCCGGGGCCGAGGTCGGACTGGTTTTGGAAAGACACCTTTTCGACAAGGCCATGGCCGCTGATGCCGCTCGTGCTGGCGCCGAGATCTGGCTTAAGACCGCCGCCGTTGACGTGGTAAAGGAAGGCGACAAGGTCGTCGGGGTCAAGGCTAAGCGCGAGGGCGAGCCCATGACCCTCACCGCCGGATGCGTCGTTGCCGCGGACGGTTTCGAATCCCAGGTGGCCCGCTGGGCCGGGATCGACACCTCCCTGAAGGCCGGCGACATCACCACCTGCTACCAGTACCGCATGGTCAACCTGAAGACCGAGCCGGACTACTGCGAGTTCATCATCGGATCGGTCGCACCGGGCGGATACATCTGGGTGTTCCCCAAGGGCGACGACACCGCCAACGTCGGTATCGGCGTTCTCGCCTCCAAGCTCAAGAAGCCGGGCGACGTGAAGATGTATCTGGACAGCTGGATTAAGAAGGACCCCCGGCTCAGCTGCGGCCAGCCTGTGGAGGCCATCGCCGGAGGCGTCTCCGTATCGCCGCCGGTCGAACGATCGGTGATGAACGGCCTTATCCTGGTAGGGGACTCCGCGCGCATCATCGACCCCATAACCGGAGGCGGGATCGCCAACGGACTCCTGGCCGGCAAGTTCGCCGGCGAGGTGCTGGGCGACTGCGCACAGGCCAACGATTACTCCGAAGCGGCTTTGATGCCCTACGACAAGAAGTGGCGCGACGCCATGGAGAACCGCCTGTGGCGCAACTGGATGGCCAAGGAGAAGTTCCTGACCCTTTCGGACAAGACCCTGGACGGCGTGATCGACACGTTATCCACCGCCAACGTGGACCAGATGTCGGTGCACAACATCCTGATCGCCATCAAGGAGAAGCACCCCGAGCTGGTCAAGGAGTTCGAGGAGCTCATCTGAAACCTCTTTCCCGCAAACCCTTTAATCTATTTTCACTCCGGGGACCCCGGTCTTGGCGGCGAAGGGCTGCCCGCCCTTCTTCCTGATGACCTCCATGACCTTTTCCGGCTGGTCGGTCAAGGCCACCATGCTGCCGCCGCCCCCGGCCCCGGTGAGCTTGGCCCCGTAGGAATAGGGGAGAACTGCGGACACCAGTTTATCGAGCTCTCGGCACGAAACTCCGAGTATGGCCAGGAGCTTGTGGTCCTTGGTCATGTTCCTTCCGAGGGCCTCCAGGTCGCCCTTGGCCATCTGCCTTACGCCTTCCATGGTGACGTCCCCGATCTCGTCCACGATGTCCCGGGCGAAGGTGCTGTGGTCCACGTACCTTTTCACCTTGGCCACCAGCGGACCGGTCGGTTTCGATTTTCCGGTGAAGCCGACCACCAGGGTCATTTTGGGTACCTTGAGATCGTGAACGCACCAGCGACGGGTGTCCCGGGAGATCTCCCACAGGAAGTTCTCACCGCGTTCCCTCTGAACCAGGATACCATTCCCGTGGGCGCTGGTCGAGGTGTCGATCGGGCTTGCCCGCCCTTGGACCTCGCACTCCACTTCGAAAGCCTCTTTGGCCACTATGTCCTCCCTGAAATCTTCCTTCGAGGCGCTCAGGGCAGCCAGTAGAGCCACGGTCACCGCGGCCGAAGATCCCAGGCCGGACCCGGACGGGAAGTCGGAGTCGGTGAGCACCGCGGTCGGAGGTGCATCATGCTTGGCCAGACATGCTGAGACGTATGAGTAGTTCTGCGGGGTGAGCGGCATCCCGTTCAATGACGAGATGGCCGCCGGTCTGATCTGGCAGCGGAGGCGAAGACCTATGGCCAAGGAGACCGCCGGCTTTCCGAACACCACCGCGTGCTCGCCGAGCAATATCACCTTGGCCGGTGCCGACGTCCCCCAGGTTCGACCGGACATCTAGCGACCCTTACAGACCGTACTTGCGGCCCATGGCCTGCATGGCCTGGTCGGGGGTCTTCCCGCCCAGTTCCTTCAAGGCGGCGTTCCACCATTCGTCCTCGAACTTGGCCAGGGCGGCCTCGAACATCTCCAGGACATCGACCTTGTGCTCCTTGTTCACCAAGGCCAATTCCAGATTGTGGTCCAGACCCTGGAACATGTCATCGCTCATGAAGTCGGGCATGACGTTGACGACCAGGTCCAGCAGGGCGTTGGCAACGGCGATGAAAAGCCGTTCCCGCTTCTGCGGGGAGGGCATGGACTCCTTGGCCATGCTCTCCACGATGCCAGAGAACCACAGGTCCCTTATGATGTAGGCGCGCGAGGCCCAGTAATCCTCGGCCCCGCACTCCTCGCATCCGCAATCGTCCTCATGCTGCAGGACCGAATCCATCTTCTCCCGGGCCTGGTCCATGAGCTCGTTCGGGGCCGCTCCTCCCAAGAAGTCCTTGGGGGAGTCCCACCACTGGTCCTCGAAGGCGACGAGGGCTTCCATGAGCTCGCGCTCGTCGTTGAAGTCGTCCCCTTGGGACTCCAGGAACTGGTCCCGGAACAGGGAGAGCATGTCCACCTCGTGCTCCTTGTTGATGATGGTGATGGAAAGGTAGTCGTCCAGATTCTCCTTGAAAATGTAGGAGAGATCTTCCGGAAGGTTGAGACCTATGCGTTCCAGGACCGCGTTCGCTGCCGTCAGGAAAAGCACCTCTTCCATGTCCTCCTTGGAAACCTGCTCGGCCTTAAGGCCGTCCACGATGTCCTGGAGCATGGCATCCTTGAACATAATGGCCCGGATGGGGTTCTTTGACAACACCGGGCTCTCAACTGCGGACCCCTGCGCGGGCTTCGCCGCCTTGTCTTTCTTGGACTCCTTCGGCTTGCTTTCCTTGGTCTTCTTGACTGCCATGATAACACCTTCCAGATGACACCTTGCCACTGTGACAAGGCATATATCGATATGAACGGACAAAGCCCGAGGGAGATATAAATCCATGGCGTTGAGGCTTTGTCAGAATCCAGAGGCATGCGTTCCGAGAAATTTGTACTAAGGAAGATAATACCGATAACTGGTTAATATTATATTATGATCAATTAATTTTTTTACTTGGCGGATATATCCAGTGTGCCCAAAGAAAAAGATAAATTATTAATACTGACGGCGAAGATTCTTTAAAAAACATATAGGAGGTAAAAAAAAATGGGATTGGTACTAGGATTATTGTTGATATTTGGGGGTTTGATTCTGGCCATGGGCATCCTGACCAGCATCCCCGCATTGGGCAAGAGCCTGGAAAAACTGGCGAAGTGGTTGGGAAGGTTCCAGACCATTATTGGAGTGGTCCTTATCATTTTGGCGATATGGTACATGCTAAATGGAATTAGCCTCTCGGAGATAGTGGCCCTGATCGCTGGCCTGGTCCTCGCCATGGGAATTCTCCCGAGCATACCCGCACTGGGCAAGAGCCTGGAAAAGGTCGCCAAGTGGCTGGGAAGGTTCCAGACGATCATAGGCGTCGTTGCCATCATCGTCGGTATCCTGGAATTACTTTGAACCGTTCAGGGGCTTCGGCCCCATAGACCTCTTTTTTATTTCACTCCAGTTTGCTGGCCTTCAATGAGAAGAGCATAGGGACGTTGAAGACATCGTCCTTAAAATGCCAATATCCATCATCGCCCAGCTCCATTGAAGGATGCATTGGGAAGAAACAGAAGGGGAACTCGTGGATGAAATCGAGGTGCAGCCCGCTGTCGATGAGCACATTGATTACCTCCGATATGGTGTGCATCCATTCATAGCGTTCCTTGTTCTGGAATTGATGACCTTGGTCGATTATCGGTACGTCATCATCGAACATAAGAGGCTCCTCTGAGAAATATGGGCAGGAAGCCTTGAAGAAATCAGGGCACTTGTCATCGATGAGCGATCCGAAAGGGTGGTTCTCGATCACGTAAAAGAAACCACCAGGGCGGAGATGCTCGGATATCCATCTTGCCCACGGCTTTAGATCGGGAAGCCAGCATAGAACTCCGTAGCTGGTGAAGATGATATCGAACTGCCCGAGATCTTTCTTTTCGAGCTCGTAGATGTTGCATTCGATGAACTCAGCGTCTACCCCTATGCGCGCACTAAGGTCTTTGGCCATGCGGATTGCGTCCGGTGAAAAATCTACGCCTGTTACGCGCGCTCCCATCCTAGCCCAGGAAAGCGTATCCATGCCAAAATGGCATTGCAGGTGTAAAAGGTCCTTGCCCTCCACTGGACCGATCTCCTGGACCTCGATAGGAAGTAAGGTGGAACTGCCCTCCAAGAATCCCTGCACATCGTAGACGGGAGATTTTTGGTTGGCATGGACCTTCTCGTTCCAGCGTTTCTTGTTGATCTCCATGAGCCGTTCGTCGTTCACGATTTCAACCTCCACCGAACAACGGTCACCCTATCGACCTGATGTCCCTCCGATAGGAACCCTTCGGATCATTAATCGATTTTCACTGACCAGTTCACAGATATCTTGCCGGTTATAATTTATGTCGCGACAAGATGGAAAAAAGAAGCATGGTGCGAGGGACCGGATTCGAACCGGCGAACCTCTGCAGGAACAGATCTTGAGTCTGTCGCCTTTGGTCGGCGTTCCGCACGCCATTGACCGAGCTTGGCTACCCTCGCGTGAGGCCAGATAAAAGAACCGACCTTAATAAATGTATTCGATATCAGGCGGTGGTTATCTCCCCGCGCCCACTCGTAACCAGAATGGTGTGCTCGGCCTGGGAGACCATGCCTTGTTTGTTCTCACTTAGGATGGGGTATGTGGAGATGACACCGTGGCGATGAAGTACTCTCAGCGTCGCCCCGGAATCGGGTCGCAGGCGGTCGCACCAACGCTCGCAGAAAGGCAGCGTCGTGAACTCCTGCTTGATCAGCTGGAATAGCTTCTCAGCTTCCGGATCCCGCAGAGGACGGTCCCTCAGTACCCGGTAAATGTTACCCGAGCGGCCGTTGGACACCTGTCCCTGACCGTTCGTGGCGAACGGCTCTATGGCTACGAGCATGTTGCCCGTGAGCTTGGTGAGGGAACCGTCGTCATAATTGGGAACGGAGAGACCGGCGTGCAGGTTGTACCTCTTCATCTCGTGACCGCTGAGATTGACCACCGGACGGAACCCGCTGCCTTTGATGCTCCTCTCGACGACCCCTCCGATCGTTCCTACGGAAACACCATCCTGAGCTACCTCCAATGCCTGCTGCAACGCTCGCTCCGACGCTTGGATGAGGCCCTGCCAGTTACGGGTGCCCACCTCCACGGTGGTGGCGGTGTCGCCCAGGTATCCATCCACGTGCGCTCCGACGTCCAGCTTCACCAGGTCGCCGGATTTGAAGACCGTCTCGTCGGCGTTGTTGGGCGTGAAGTGCGCTGCCACATCGTTCAGGGAGATGTTCACCGGGAAGGCCAGCTTGCCGCCGTGCTCCAGTATGTGCAATTCCATGTTCTCGGCGACGTCGCGCAGCCTTACGCCCTCGGCCACGAGCGATCTGCCCAGCTCTCGGGCTTCGGAAGATAGATGCCCGGCCTTGCGAATGCAGTCCTGGCCGTGCTCATCTAACAAGTACATCTTCGATCTTCTCTTTAGGAATAGCGCCATAACGGATCACCTCTACGGTCCCATCGATTATCTGGACGATGGTCGAAGGGGTGCCAACTCTGCATGGTCCGCCGTCCACGTAGGTGGCCACGCTCTGGCCCAGGTCAGCTATGGCTTCCTCCACTTTCACCGGGTTAGGGTGGGAGTGCACGTTAGCGCTGGTGGATATGATCGGTCCGAACTCCTCCAGCATGCGCAGGGCGACGGGATGGTCCGGAATTCTGATGCCCACCTCGGGCAGTGAAGCGGTAACGATGTCAGGTAGCACGGGACGTTTCTTTACCAACAGGGTCAGCGGTCCCGGCAGGAAGGCCTTGGCCAGTCGATAAGCGTTCTCGTCCAGTTCGGCCACGTGCTCGGCGACGCTGATGTCGCTGACGGCGATGGAGAGCGGCATGTCGAACGGCCGCCTCTTGGCCAGGAACACCCTTTTCACCGCGGTCTCATCAAAAGGATCGGCACCCAGACCGTAGACGGTCTCGGTGGGATACACGACCAGCCTGCCGAAACGCAGGGTGGACAGGATGTGTTCCAGATCGTGCTTGGACATGCCTACCTCGGCGCCCTTTACCTCCTTGCATTTAATAATGTCCATTCAAGATTCTCCCAGATATTTTAACGCCTCTTCCAGTATCCCCGTTGCACCATTCTGGCTGATATCGCCGTGCCCGGGATAAATCTCCTGTGGGGCCAGGGATAAAAGCTTTTTGACCGAACCTGCAAGCTGCTCGAAGTTCCCGCTAGGCAGGTCCCAGCGTCCGACTCCCCCGACGAACACCGTATCTCCGGGCAGTAAGACCTTGCCTTCTCTGTCGTACAGGGATATCCCGCCCGAGGTGTGTCCAGGCGTGTGGATGACCTCGTAGCTTGATTCCCCGGTGGTAAGTACCTGCCCTTCCCTAAGTTCGGTGACCTCTACCGGTTGGCTGTTAATTCCGAACATATAGGAGAGCGTCTGGCGCGGGTCCCCCTCTCTTACGGCCGGAGCGTCCAGGGGATGCATGAGGACCTCAGCCCCCAGCTCCTTGGCCAATGCCGCCGCTCCGCCGGTGTGATCGTAATGACGGTGCGTCAGCACTATGCGGCGCACCTTGCCCTTCTTGACAATGGATGACAACCATTTGAGGATGTCCTGATGATGCATGCCGGTTCCGGCATCGACGAGGATGGGATCCTCACCGGTCAGAAGGTACACGTTGGAATCAAAGTCCATACCAGCGAGACATCTGACAACCATCAACTTTCGATAAAATTTGTTCGTATATAAACTTTTGAACTTCAGCATCCAGATTTATTTTATCATCTGGTCGAACAAGTCAAATATATCCCGAAGGACCATAGATGAAATGTGATGGAATGAACCTATTGGAACATGAGGCGAAGCACCTCTTCAGACGCTACAGGATATCCACGCCCCGAGGCCTGTTCCACCAGGACATGGGCGGGATAGCTGACTCGCTGGCCAATCTGGAATTTCCATTGATGGTGAAAGCTCAGACCACTGTAGGAGGCCGCGGAAAAGCAGGAGGGATACGCACCGCGATGCACGCCCAGGAAGCCCTGGAGGCCTGCGAGAGGATATTAGGAATGCGCGTGGCCGGGATGAAGGTGCACGGAGTGCTGCTGGAAGAGATGATCGACTCCTCCAAGGAGATCTACCTGGCCATCACCATAGATCAACGTTCCCGCTGCCCGCTGCTGCTAGCCGGCTGTGCGGGAGGCATGGACGTGGAAAGCATGCCTTCCCATACGGTCGGACGATGGACCTTAAACCCGACGGAACCTCTTTTAGATGATGTGCTGGACCAGGCCACTCAATTTCTTTTGCGAGGGGGTCCGGGAACTGACGAGGTCAGGACGACCATGAGGGCCATGTGGAGGCTCTTCCGGAACATGGATTGCGAGCTGGTCGAGATCAATCCGCTGATGATAACCGATTCCGGGAAGGCCATAGCCGCGGATGCCAAAGTGGCCATCGATGACGATTCCCTGTTCCGTCATACCGAGTTTCAAGACCGGTCCGGTCGAGACCTCACCAACCTGGAAAAGATGGCCAAGGACAAAGGATTCAACCTGGTCGAGCTACCGGGCGACATCGGGGTCCTGGCCAATGGGGCCGGCCTGACCATGGCCGCCCTGGACACCTTGCAGAGGTACGGGGGAAGCGGAGGCACCTTCCTGGACCTGGGCGGTACGGACGATCCTGACCGGATCTCTGACGCCCTGGGATTGCTGTCGTACGACTTGGCCAGAGGGAGGATAGGGTCCCTTCTGGTCTGCATATTCGGAGGAATTACCAGATGCGACACCGTGGCCGATGCCATGATGCAGACCATAACCGACAGGAACGTGAAAGCAAGAACAGTGGTGCGGCTGCGCGGGAACAACGAGGAAGAGGCGGCCCAGATGCTCCGCCTGGCCAATTTCAATGTGCATATCGACCTCGATGAAGCGTGCCAGCAGGCGGTTAAGGTGAGAGAATGAAAGGCGAAGCCCTTCTGACCGAACACAGGCTCCTGGTGCAGGGGATCACCGGAAAGCAAGGCCAGCACCACACCGCCCAAATGATGGAATACGGCACCAAGGTGGTGGGGGGCGTCACCCCTGGAAAGGGAGGGCGCATCGTTAATGGCGTTCCTGTCTTCAATGATGTCCAGAGAGCGGTGGATCGAACGGGAGCGACCGCCAGCGTGGTCTTCGTTCCCGCGGCGAACCTGAAGCAGGCGGTGGTGGAAGGAATAGAGGCTGGCCTGGAGGCCATGGTGATAATCACTGAGCGGACGCCGCTTCATGATTCGATGAGCGTGCTTGCCTTGGCCAATAAGAAAGGCGTAGCCATCCTTGGACCGAACTGCCCCGGACTTTGCCTGGTCGGGCATAGCAAGGTCGGGATAATGCCCAACCTTATTTTCAGAGAGGGCGATCTGGCAGTGGTATCGCGCAGCGGCACACTGACCTATGAGGTGGTCCAGGCGTTGAGCTCTGCTGGCCTGGGACAGAGATTTGTGCTTGGACTGGGCGGAGACAGATTGCTTGGAACTGACATGCGCGAGGCGGTGGAGATGGTGCTGGAGAAAGGGCCTTCCGGAGTGGTCTTGATCGGCGAGATCGGCGGCCAGATGGAAGAGGAAGCCTCACTGCTGATCAGGGAGATGGGCGTGGAGAACGTTTTCGCCTATGTGGCTGGTGTGTCCGCACCCCCGGCCAGACGCATGGGGCACGCCGGGGCGATAGTGTCCAGGGGCTCCGGCGGCGCCTTGGACAAGATCAAGGCACTGGAATCGTCCGGGGTGGCCGTGGGACATTCCCTGGGAGACCTGATAGATCAGATATCCAAACGTTTCGGCAAGTGAATGCCCATATTTGATGTCAATATACATAATATAAGCAGCGCAGAAAACCTTATGAAGAGAGAGTGCCTAGATGGTCAATACGGGCGATAACGGAGGTAGCAACCTATAACTGGCTGCGATAAGAAACCGTTATATAATGGAACCGTAGTAGCCCGTTTCACTCGCGAAGTAGGCGAGTGTGGAAGCATGAACATACGGGAAAACTCGTATGGGTAATGCTTAAATATACCCTCAATTATTGGGGGACTCACGCGTTCCAGCCATGTGTTGGAGCGAAGTGAGAAGTGCTCATGCACCCGGAGAGTTACCCTCTTCGGGGAAGCGGAGGAGAGTCCTGGGAATTTGGAAGAGGTCCCCGGTGATTCGTTGATACCAATCATACGCAACCTGGACGTTTGTTAAGCCGACAATGCATAGCGGCGTTTGCTACGCCGACTGGGGAATGGCTCGGTTCGGGTGCCGAAGAAGGTCGTGCCAAGCTGCGATAAGCATCGGGTAGGTGCAAGGAGCCTATGATCCGATGATGACCTAATGCGACTTCGTAATCTTCGGATTGTTCCGTAAGGAACGGGAACGCGGGGGATCGAAACATCCTAGTACCCGCAGGAAAAGAAATCACTAGAGATACCGTGAGTAAAGGCGATCGAAAACGGTACAGGGCAAACCGAATCCCCATCAGTAATGATGGGGAAATGTGGTGTTATGGGCCCGGTTACATCCTTAAGACAAACCAGAGATCTGCTGGAACGCAGTACCATAGAGGGTGATAGTCCCGTATGGACAAATCAAGAGGATGAGTTCCGGTGTCCCTGAGTAACGTGCGTTGGATATCGCGCGTGAATTTGGGAAACATTCATTTCCAACCCTAAATACACCCCGAGACCGATAGTGCAGTAGTAGCGTGAGTGAAAGCTGAAAAGTACCCTTGACGGGAGGTTCAAAGAGCCTGAAACCAGTCGGCTATAAATTGTATGGGCATGAAAGGGAAACCAGTGTTCATACGTCCGTTTCGAAAAACGGGCCATGGAGTTCTATTCAATGGCGAGGCTAAGAGGATCATCCTCGGAGCCGAAGGGAAACCAACAAGTCCGCAACCGCAAGGTGAGGGACGAGGTGCGCTCGCCTGGAGTCATTGGAGGGACACCCGAAGCCAGTTGATCTATACCTGGGCAGGTTGAAGCCTTTCGAAAGGAAGGTGGAGGACCGAACCGGTAATGATGTGCAAATCTTTCGGATAACCTGGGTATAGGGATGAAAGGTCAATCAAAGCTGGAAATAGCTGGTTCCTCCTGAAACTAATCGCAGTTAGATCTCGGTGGAGGTCGATCGTGTGGTAGAGCACTGATCGGGGACTTAGGGGGAGAAATCCCTCGGCCCCCTGTCAAACTCCGAACATGTGGTCACCGTAGAAGCCGGGAGTGAGGGCATCCGGGGTAAGCTTGATGTCCATCAGGGAACGTAACCCAGCCAATAATTAAGGTCCCTAAGTTTCGGTTAAGTGTAATAACAAAGGGAGTCTGTAGTCCAAGACAACTGGGAGGTGAGCTTAGAAGCAGCCATCCTTTAAAGAAAGCGTAACAGCTCACCAGTCGAGATTATAGGCCCCGAAAATGGACGGGGCTAAACCGAACACCGATATTATTGAGCACCGCAAGGTGATCTGGTAAGGAGGTGACAGGCGTGGGCAGAAGCTAGGCCGTGAGGTCTGGTGGACCGCGTTTGTATAAGGATCATGGCAGGAGTAGCAGCAAAGAATGGTGAGAATCCATTCCGCCGTAGGGGCCAGGGTTCCTCGGCAATGTTCGTCAGCCGAGGGTTAGCCGATCCTAAACTATTACTTAATCGGAAATAGTGAAAGGGAAACAGGTTAATATTCCTGTGCCGCGTCAGATTTTGCATCATTCTTGACACATCGGGATAAATGGAATAATCTTGTCTGGTTATTCAAGTGTATAAACTGAGGAAGAACCGTAATGGTGTGAACTCGGTGAAAGCGCGAGCAGGGGGACGAAAGTCCCCTTCCGTCGATTCCTGGTGTCCGTGAAAATTGAATGATTTACACCTGACGCGTTCGTACCAAGAACCGACACAGGTGCCCCTAGATGAAAAGTCTAAGGCGTGTCGGCCTAATCGATGCGAGGGAACTCGGCAAATTAGCCCCGTAACTTCGGGATAAGGGGTGCCAGCCGCGAGAGTGGCTGGTCGCAGTGGCAAGGGAACTCCGACTGTTTAATAAAAACACAGATCGCTGCAAGTCCGAAAGGATGTGTATAGCGGTTGAAGCCTGCCCAGTGACGGTATCTGAAACTCGGGTCCAACCGAACGAAGGACCGTTAAACGGCGGGGGTAACTATGACCCTCTTAAGGTAGCGTAATACCTTGTCGCTTAATTGGCGACTTGCATGAAGGCCCAACGAGA